>CAYYHO010000046.1:0-9221 GCA_964471725.1 uncultured Methyloversatilis sp.
GTGCGCACCATCGCCGTCGCCCGCCTCGCCATGCCGACCAGCATGGTGCGCCTGTCCGCCGGCCGCCAGCAGATGAGCGACGAGCTGCAGGCCCTGTGCTTTTTTGCCGGCGCCAATTCGATCTTCTACGGCGACAAGCTGCTGACCACCGACAACCCCGAAGCCAGCCGCGACGTCGCCCTGTTCGAGCGCCTGGGCTTGCAAGGTATATAACTTTCATGATGCGTGAACCATAACCCCGCATCATGAAAGAGGCCCGCCCCCTTTCACCCCCCTCGCGGGGGGTTATTTCGTGTTCGCTGCGCTCGTCGATCACGGGGGTCTCCGTGGCACGAGCGGCGCGGTTTGCGCCTGGCGGCGCGTGCCGCTTATGCTCGGGGCGGCCCTTCGCAAACGCTGCGTTCTTTCGCGTTAAAACTCCCCGCGATGCGTGACGATTTCGCCGCAGCTGCGGCCGGCTATGACAGCGCCGCCGTGCTGGCGCGCGAGGTCGGCCGGCGCATGGCCGCACGGCTGGCCCTGGTGCGCCGGGCGCCGCGCCGGTTCGCCGACATCGGCTGCGCCACCGGCGACGGCGTGCGCGCCCTGCAAAGCAGCTATCCGGACGCCCTGCCGCTGGCCGTGGACTATGCGCGCCCGATGCTGGCGGCGGTCCACGCACGCAGCAGCTGGTGGGCGCGCCAGCGCGGCCGCGCGCCGCGCTGCATCAACGCCGATGTGCGCGCCCTGCCGCTGGCGGACGACAGTCTCGACCTGGTCTGGTCGAACCTCATGCTGCACTGGCTGCCCCCTGCAGAAGACCTGCGTCGGGCCTTTGCCGAACTGCACCGCGTGCTGGCCACCGGCGGTCTGCTGCAATTCGCCATGCTCGGGCCCGACACGCTGAAGGAGCTGCGCGCCGCCGCGAAAAAAGTCGGCGCTGGCTGGACGGCGCCAAGCTTCCCCGACATGCACGACATCGGCGACATGCTGCTGGCCGCCGGCTTTGCCGACCCGGTGATGGAGATGGAAATGCTGACGCTGACCTATGCGACGCCGCGCGGCTTCCTCGCCGACCAGCGCCGCCTCGGCGTGCGCGCCGGCCTGCTCGGCCGGCTACCCTGGCGGCGCTGGCGCCGGGTATTCGCGGCCTGGGAACGCCAGGCCGGCGTGCTGCCGGCGCGCTTCGAGATCGTCTATGGCCATGCCTGGAAACTGGCGCCGCCGGCAGAACCGGCGCTGGCGCCGGACGGCCGCGCCATCGTGCGCTGGCATGACAAGTAAGGTCTGCCAGTAACGCCTGCGGGCGTTTACCCGCTCAGCAAGTGGGTCAGCAAGGCCCGCAGCCGGGCCGGCCGGTAGGGCCGCGCCAGCAGCAGGCGCGGCGCCTGGCCAGGCGCGTCGGCCAGCGCGGGCACGGGGCCGTTGGTGACGATCAGTGCCGGCAGCGCGAAGCCGGTGGTGGCGGCAAGCCAGTCCAGCGCGCTCACCGCCTGCGCCGTTCCCGGCGCCTCGGTCTGCCGGTCCCAGATCAACACGGCAGGCGGGCCGTGGCGGACGATCCAGTCCGCCGCTGCCGCCGCGCTTGCGCAGTGCGACACCTGCGCGCCCCAGCCGCCGAGCTGCTCGGCCAGTTCGGCAGAGCTGGCCGCGTTTTCTCCCACCAGCAGGATGCGCGCAGCCGTCAGGGGGTCTTCCGCAGCCGCTTCTTCAGGCGCGTCGCCGGCGGGCGCCGGCGCCACCGGGATGGTGATGCTGAACCGCGAGCCATGGCCGATGCGCGAGTGCACCTGCACGGGATGCCCGAGCAGATTCGCCAGGCGCTTGACGATGGCCAGCCCGAGGCCCAGGCCCTTGGCCGGGTCGCGCTCGGGGTTGCCCAGTTGCACCAGTTCCTCGAAGATGGTCTCGTGCGCCACGGCCGGGATGCCCGGCCCGGTGTCCCAGACTTCGATGCGCGCCTGCGTGGCGCCGCAGCGGCAGGCCACCAGGATGCCGCCGCTCTGCGTATAGCGCACCGCGTTGCCGAGCAGGTTGAGCAGGATGCGGTGCAGCAGGTTGGGGTCGGTCATCAGCCAGCAATTCCCCACATGCGTGCGCAGGATGAGGTGCTTGGCCAGCGCCGCGTCGACAAAATCGTGCGCCACGGTTTCGATCAGGTCTGCGGCGCGCACCGGTCGTGGTTCGGGCTGGAATACCTTGCCGTCAAGCCGCGAGTAGTCGAGCAGGGTATCCAGCAGCGTCTGCAGGTTCTGCACGGTTTGGGCGATCCGGCGCACCCGCGGCAGCAGCGGGCTGCGCATCGCATCCCGCTCCAGGCGGCCGACGAAGAGACTGAGTGCGTGCAGCGGCTGGCGCAGGTCGTGGCTGGCGGCCGTGAAGAAGCGCGTGCGCGCCTGCGTGGCCGCCTCGGCCTCGTCCCGTTCGCGGCGCAGGGTGGCCGTTGCCTTGGCGATGCGCACGGCCATTTCTTCCTGCGTTTGCGCCACGGCGCCGGCCATGGCGTTGATGCCGGCGGCCAGATGCCCCAATTCGTCCGGCCCGGTATGCTCGACGCGCAGTTGCTTCCGGCCCTCCCCGATGCCGGCGACGACGCGCCCGATGTCGCCAAGCGTGCGAATCAGTCCGCGCGACATGGCGAGCGCCAGCAGTACGCCGAAGAACAGCACGAACAGCGCCGCCGCCGCCGCCTTGACCACGGCACGCTTCATTTCCGCATCCAGGGAGCGGTTCGAAACCTGCAGGAACAACTGGCCGAGCGGCGGCATGTCGCGGCCGTGCGTCTGGGAAAACAGGTCGCCTTGTACCTGGTCGCTGCTGCGGATCTCCTGCCGGTGCCAATGCAGGCCGCTTACCGGGAAGGGCGGCGGGGTGAAGCTGGCATAGACCTCTTCGGGTTTGGGCAGGCTTGCGGCGGGCACGGTGCTCGCCAGCACCCGGCCCTCGGCATCGACGATCGCGGCCGCATGCACATCCGGTTCGGTGAGCGCTGCCGTCAGGAGTATCTGCAAGCTCTCGGCGCTGCCGACGAACAGATCGTACTCGGCGGCAGCGGCCATCTGGCGGGCCAGGGCGGCCAGGCGCCGATGCTGGTCGATGTGCGACTGCTTCGCCTGCTCGACCAGCAGCAAGCCCGAAATCAGCAGTGCCACCAGCACCGCCGGCGCCACGGCGACGAGCAGGATGCGGGCGCGAATGCCGAGCGGCTTCATTGGTCCGCAAAAAAACAAAGGGGCGGCATCAAGCCACCCCTGAGTGCATCACGTACTGCCTGGGATTCGGCCCGTGATTCAATACAGCCCGGCGATGTAGTCGGCGATGGCACGGATTTCGGCGTCGGTCATCTTGATGGCGATCTGCTGCATCATCTTGTTGGGATCGTTGCTGCGCTCGCTGATCCGGAAAGCCTTCAACTGGGCCTCGGTATATTCGACATACTGGCCGGCGAGACGCGGATACTGCGCCGGCAGGCCGGCCCCCGCGGGTCCGTGGCAGCCGGCGCAGGCCGGCAGGCCCTTGCTGGCATCGCCGGCACGATAGAGCTGGCGGCCCAGTTCGAGGCTGGCGCGGTTCTTGACTTCACCGCCGGTCTGCTTCTGGGCGGCGAAGTAGGCGGCGAAGTCCTTCATCTGGTCTTCGGTGAACGCGGCGATCATGCCGTTCATGATGGCATTGACGCGCTCGGGCTTGCCCTCGCCGTTCGGCTTGAAATTGCGCATCTGCTTGAAGAGGTACGCGGCGTGCTGACCGGCGATTTTCGGGTTGGCCGCGGTCGGGCTGTTGCCGTCGGCGCCATGGCAGGCGGCGCACAGCGTGGACGCGATCGGCTGGCCCAGCGCGGCATTGCCCTGATAGACGGCGGGTTTGGCCGGCTGCTCGCTGGCTTGCGCGGCGAACGTCAGCGCCAGCAGCGCCAGCCCGGCCATCGAAGTGAATGAAAGACGCAACATCCTGAGACTCCTCGCAAACTGCTCGAATAACAAACGCGGTATTGTATACCGGCTTGCCCATTTGTTGCTTTCTCCAAGCCGACCCCCATGCCGTCCTCATTGTTCCGCCACGCCAGCTTTGAAATCTCCGTCGCCGACCCGCTCGCCTTGCCCCAGGCCGGCGGCGCCGAAATTGCCTTTGCGGGCCGCTCGAATGCAGGCAAATCCTCCGCCATCAATACCCTGGCCGGCCACACACGGCTTGCCTATGTGTCGAAGACGCCGGGCCGCACCCAGCTGATCAACCTGTTCCGTTTGAAGAATGGCGCGGCCCTGGTCGACCTGCCCGGCTACGGTTATGCCGAAGTGCCCATCGAGGTGCGCCGGCAGTGGCAGGCGTTGCTGGAGCATTACCTGACGCGGCGGCAGGCTCTGGCCGGGCTGGTGTTGATCATGGATGCGCGCCGCCCGTTCACCGATCTCGACCGCCAGATGATCGGCTGGTTCGCCGCCACCGGCAAACCCATCCACTGTCTGCTGACCAAGGCCGACAAGCTGACGCGCCAGGAGCAGACGCAGACCCTTGCCGCCGCGCGCCGTGCCGCCAGCGCCGACTTTCCCGAAGTGCCGATCACGCTGCAACTGTTTTCCAGCCTGAAGAAGACCGGCATGGACGAAGCCGAACAGGCGATCGGCGGCTGGCTGGACCAAGTATCCGGCGCAGCCGGCCGAATAGTCGCCCCTCCCTGCAGGGAGGGGATGGGGGAGGGGGAGCCATGCGCGCTCCGCAAGGGGAGTTGAGGGGAGCTTTTTCTTTTTGGCCGAGCCAAAAAGAAAAAGCTCCCGGCCAAAGGGGATAAAGCCGGGAGCTTAATACCCCGGCATTCGCCGGAGCGCCTGCTCAGGGAGGGAGAGCAGGGGAAGATTCACACCTTCCAGCCACTATGATAGGTATTCGACAAAATAGTTCAAGTATTTATTCAGCGTCTTTTTAGGAAGTTATTACCATGAATATAAAAGGGAATTTTCCGGGGACACGGATGCGCCGCATGCGCCGTGACGAATTTTCGCGGCGCCTGATGCGTGAATCGACCCTGACGACAGCGGACCTGATCTACCCGGTCTTCGTGCTGGAAGGCAGCCGCAAGGTCGAGAAGGTCGCCTCGATGCCCGGCGTCCAGCGCATGACGCTCGACCGCCTGCTGCCCGTGGCCGAGCAGGCGCTGCAGCTGGGCATTCCGGCGCTCGCCCTGTTTCCGGTGATCGGCGCGGCGAAGAAGAGCGAAGACGCGCGCGAGGCCTGGAACCCGAAAGGACTGGTGCCGACCGTCGTGGCGAAGCTCAAGCAAACCTTTCCCGAGCTCGGCGTGATCACCGACGTGGCCCTCGACCCCTACACCAGCCACGGGCAGGACGGGCTGATCGACCCCGCCGATCCGAGCGGCTACGTGATGAACGACGAGACCATCGAGGCACTGACGAAGCAGGCGCTCACTCATGCGCAGGCCGGCGCCGATGTGGTGGCACCCTCCGACATGATGGACGGCCGCATCAGCGCGATCCGCGCCGCGCTGGATGCCGACCGGCGGATTCACACGCGCATCCTGGCCTATGCGGCCAAGTACGCGTCGAGCTTTTACGGTCCCTTCCGCGATGCCGTCGGCTCCGCCGGCAACCTCGGCAAGGGCGACAAAACCACTTACCAGATGGACCCGGCCAATTCCGACGAGGCCCTGCGCGAAGTGGCGCTCGACATCGCCGAGGGCGCCGACATGGTGATGATCAAGCCCGGCATGCCCTATCTCGACATCGTGCGGCGCGTCAAGGACGAATTCGGCGTGCCCACCTACGCCTACCAGGTGAGCGGCGAATACGCGATGCTGAAAGCCGCGGCCGCCAACGGCTGGCTGGCCCACGATGCGGTGATGATGGAAGCGCTGCTCGCCTTCAAGCGCGCCGGTGCCGACGGCATCCTGAGCTATTTCGCCCTCGAAGCCGCCGAGTTGCTACGTCAGTAACGTGAAATAACGCCGCAGCGTTTGCGCCGGGCCGCCCCCAGCAAACGCGGCACGCGCCGCCAGGCGCAACCCGCTCGGCATTCTTGCGTAGCTCCCCGTGATATTCGAGCGCAGCGAGGAAGAAATAACCCCCGCAAGGGGGCGAAGGGGGCGGGCGTTTTCATGATCGGGGCGTAGCCCGCGCATCATGAAAGTAGCCAGGTTTTTTGCGCCGGCCAGTGGCCGAGCGGATCGTCCCTGAAGCCGCTCTTGACGAAACGCTGCAGGCGCCCGAGCACATGGCATACCAGCAGGTCGGCCTGCGCCGCCACGTCATGCGCCACCGGCAGCGCGCCCTGCGCGACGGCGATCTTCAGGGCCTGCTTGAGCGACGCTTCCAGCCGTTCGAACAGCTGGTTGATGCGCGCCTGCAGGCGCGGATTCTCATGCACCAGTGCATCGCCGACCATGACGCGGGCGAGGCCGCGGTTCTTGCCGGCGAAGCGCAGCGCTGCGGCCAGCATCAGCTCGACCTGGCGCAAGCCCTGCTCCTCATCGGCGGCGATCTTGCCGACCACCGAGAACAGCGCGGACTCGATGAACTCGATGAGCCCCTCGAACATGCGCGCCTTGCTGGGAAAGTGGCGGTAGAGGGCCGCCTCGGAGACATCCAGCCGCGCCGCAAGGGCGGCGGTGGTGATCTTTTCCCCCGCCGGGTTCTCCAGCATGGTGGCAATGGTTTGCAGTATCTGCAGCTTGCGGTCGCCGGCCTGGGCCATGTCACTGTTCCTTAACGAAAAAGAGCGCCGCAGCGTTTGCGCCGGGCCGCCCCCAGCAAACGCGGCATGCGCCGCCAGGCGCAACCCGCTCAGACGTACCAACGGAGTGCCCAGTACTATCCGCGCGCAGCGCGCAAATGAGAACCCCCCGCGAGGGGGGCGAAGGGGGGCGGGCCTCTTAACACACCCCGCAGTTTTCCACCGGCAGGCGGCGTGCCAGCCAGCCGGGACCGGCCGCGCTGCCGGCCATGCCTTCGGGCACGTTGTAGACCTGGCCCATGCCCTGCGCCTTCAGATAGCGCTGCACCTGCGCGGTGCGGTTGCCGGTGCGGCAGATCAGCGCAATCGGCGCGTTCAGCTTGCCGCCCGTCTTGGCCAGCACTTCGCGGAGGAAGCCGGGAGCGCCCTGCGGGTGGATCATGTTGATGCGCGTGGCGCCCTGGGCGACGCCGGTCTGCTGCCATTCGGGCGGGGTGCGGATGTCGATGAGGATCAGCTTGCCGGCGCGGGCAGCCTCGAAGGCCTCGGGGGCAGTGATGTCCTGCGCGGCGGCGGCGCCGGCCAGCAGCGACAACAGGGAAGCTCCGGCAACGCAAAGGCGTGTCAGTCTGTGCATGGGGATATGGCTTGTAATTTTAGGAGGGCGGAATTTTATCATCGGGCTTGGTATAGTCCGCCGGAACTCCGTTCCGCCCGTTCATGCTCGCCTACCTGATCCGCCGCCTGCTCTATGCACTGCCCATCCTGATCGGGGTGAATGTCATCACCTTCGCGCTGTTCTTCGTCGTCAATACGCCGGACGACATGGCGCGCATGCACCTGGGGGCGAAGCGCGTCACGCCGGAGGCGATCGACAAATGGAAGGCCGAGCGCGGCTACGATAAGCCGCTGTTCTGGCACGCCGAGGCAGCCGGCAGCGGCAAGCTGACCGAGACGATCTTCTTCGGCAAGTCGGTGAAGATGTTCGCCCTCGACTTCGGCCGCGCCGACGACGGCCGCGACATCGCGCGCGAGATCCGCATGCGCATGGGCCCGAGCCTCGCGGTGGCCGTGCCGGTGTTCGTCCTCGGCCTGTTCGCCGCCATCAGCTTCGCGCTGCTGCTGGTGTATTTCCGTGCCACCTATCTCGACTTTGCCGGCGTGGTGCTGTGCGTGGCGATGATGTCGATTTCCGGCCTCTTCTACATCATCGGCGGCCAGTGGCTGGTCTCGAAGATCTGGCACCTGGCGCCGATTTCCGGCTATGCCGAGGGCCTGTCGGCGGCCCGCTTCGTCATCCTGCCGGTGATCATCAGCCTGCTCGCCGGCCTTGGCTCGTCGGCACGCTGGTACCGCACCATTTTCCTGGAAGAGTACACGCGCGACTACGTGCGCACCGCGCGCGCCAAGGGGCTGCCGGAACGCCTGGTGCTGTTCCGCCACGTGCTGCGGAATGCCCTGATCCCGATTCTCACCGGGGCGGTGGTGCTGATCCCGACCCTGTTCATGGGCAGCCTGCTGATCGAGGCGTTCTTCGGCATTCCCGGCCTCGGCAGCTACACCATCGATGCCATCAACGCGCAGGATTTCGCCGTCGTGCGCGCCATGGTGTTCATCGGCTCGGCGCTCTACATCGTCGGTCTGCTGCTCACGGACATTTCCTACACGCTGGTCGATCCGCGGATTCGGCTGCAATGATGGATTTCAAGATCGTCCTGCTCTGGTCGGATCTGCTCTTCTTCCTGCTCATCGCCGCGGCGGCGGCGGGCGGGGTGTGGGCCGCGCGGGTCGAGCACCTGCGACTGGCCTGGCGGCAGGTGGGACAAAGCCGGGTCGGCATGGCCGCAGCGACGGTGCTGGCCGCCTTCGTGCTGGTCGCCGTGCTCGATTCGCTGCACTACCGCGAGCGTCTGCCGGGCGAGCAGGAGAACTATGCCGTCGAGGTGCGCTCGGCGCTCGATGCGGTGCTGAGCGGCCTGCGCAGCCGCAGCGAAAGGACCTATTCCGCGCCGCTGGCGACGCACCTGTTCGCCAAGGAGACGCTCGATGCCGACCAGGGCCGCGACTTCCCGCGCCTCATCGGCCTCATCGAGACCGGCAAGCTCACCCGCGCCGAGATCGACCAGATCCGCGCCCTGGAACGCGACGGCAAGGTCAAATGCCCCACCTGCCGCGGGGCGATGAAGCTGATCATGGACGCCGACGGCGCCGTCGCCGAGCACGGCGGCGACATTGCCGGCAAGGTGCTGCAGGGCCTCGGCTGCGGCCTGCTGGGCGCCCTGCTGTGCGGCCTGCTGCAACTGCCGCTGCGCCGTGCCGCGCCCCATCTTGCCTGGAACGCGCAATTGGCCACCGTGCTGGCCTTGTGCCTGCTGGCCGGCCCGATCATCCTGCTGGCCGGCGACTACCATGTGCTGGGCACCGACAAGGTCGGCCAGGACGTGCTCTACCTGACCCTCAAGAGCGTGCGCACGGCGCTGCTGATCGGCACGCTGACGACGCTGATCATGCTGCCGGCGGCGGTGTTCCTCGGCCTGCTGGCAGGCTATGCCGGCGGC
>CAYYHO010000047.1:0-9209 GCA_964471725.1 uncultured Methyloversatilis sp.
CGAACTCGAAGGGGTCGAGCGGCGGGACGTCCGCCATGGGCGTGCCCGGCACGGCGACCAGGTGGTTGATCGGCACCGATTCGGGCGCCGGGTCGAGGGCCGCGAGCTGGGCGATCAGCGCGGCGCGCACCGGGCGCGCCTCGCCCATGCCGACGATGCCGCCGCAGCAGATCTTCATGCCGGCGGCGCGCACGCGGGTCAGCGTCTCCATGCGCGCCTGCTGGCTGTGGGTGGTGATCACCTGGTCGTAGTATTCCGCGCCGGTGTCGAGGTTGTGGTTGTAGTAGTCGAGGCCGGCGGCGGCGAGCTGCTCGGCCTGGCCTGCGCCGAGCAGGCCGAGCGTGAGGCAGGATTCCATGCCGAGGTCCTTGACGGCGCGCACCATCTCGATCACGCGCGCGAGGTCGCCATCCTTCGGGCCGCGCCAGGCGGCGCCCATGCAGAAGCGGCTGGCGCCGTTTTGCTTGGCGGCGGCGGCGGCCTGCTTCACCTCATCGAGCTCCATCAGCTTGCCGCGGGCGATCCCGGTGTCGCCTTCGCGCCGCGCCGATTGCGAGCAGTAGCCGCAATCCTCGGAGCAGCCGCCGGTCTTGATCGACAGCAGGGCGGAGCGCTGCACGCTGTTGGGGTCGTGGTGCGCGCGGTGTACGGCATGGGCGCGCTGCAGCAGGTCCATGAACGGCAGGGCGTACCAGGCCTCGACCTGTGCGGTGTCGACGCTGGCAGTGGGCTGGCGGGTTTCTGTTGGCATGGGATAATCCGGGTCGCTGGCTATTCGTAAAGGCGTTCGATATTCCGCTATGTCCGCGGCCTTGCCGATTTTATCGCGTCTCGGGCACCGCCTCGTCCGGGCTTGCGGGCGCTGCTGGTCGCAGTGCAGCCCGCAGTCGTGCCTGTTATGCGGACAGGAAGCGGGTGCGCAGGCGGGCCGCGCCTGCCGCCGATCCTTTGCCCGCTCTGCGCGGCGCCGCTGGGCAGCGTGGCCGGCGCCTGCGGCGCCTGCCTGGCTCGGCCGCCCGCCTTCGATGCCACTTGCGCCGCCTGGTCCTACGCCTTTCCCGCCGACCGTCTGGCGCTGCTGCTGAAATATCAGCGCCGTCTCGCCAGCGCCGACTTTATGGCCCGGGGCATGCTGGCCGCGGCGCGTCCTGCCGGCACGCTGGTCGTGCCGGTGCCGCTATCCGCGCGGCGCCTGCGCGAACGGGGCTTCAACCAGGCCCTGGAGATGGCCCGCCCGCTGGCCCGCGCCCTCGGCCTGCCGCTCGATGCCGGCAGCCTGCTGCGCACCCGCGATACCGCGGCGCAAAGCCGACTGCCGTGGCGGGCGCGGCAGGGCAATGTGCGCCACGCTTTTGCCTGCAGCAGCGATCTGGCCGGCCAGACGGTGATTGTCGTCGATGACGTGATGACCACCGGCGCCACCCTGGATGCCGTGGCGCGCACGCTCAAGGATCACGGCGCGGCCCGCGTGGTCAACTGGGTTGCGCTGCGCGCCGTCAGAAACGACGCCCGCCCCTGACGGGCGTTTTACCTGAGTTTTTGCTCGACGACTGCGGCCATCTCCGCCGACAGGTTGCCGGACTCTTTGGCTCTGGCGTAGGCTTCTTTCGCCTCGGCGGGACGACCGGCCGATTCGAGCGACAGGCCGAGGCCGAACCACCAGCGGCCTTCGCCGGGCCGCAGCGCGAGGGCGGCCTGGAAGCGCTGCACCGCCTCGGCCGGGCGCTGCTGTCTTTGCAGCAGGTAGGCGTAGAGGCCCTGGAAATCGGCGTTGCCCGCCGCATGGAGAGCATGGCGCGCCAGGGTGTCCAGCGCGGCGGCGCTGTCGCCCTGTTCGAACTGCAGGCGGGCGAGGATGGTGGCGAGGCCGCTTTGCGTCGGATCGACGGCGAGGCCGGTTTGCGCCACCTGGCGCGCCTCGTTCCATTGCCGGCTGCTCACCAGCACCGATAGCAGCGCCTGGCGCGCCTTGGCGTGGGACGGCTCGATCTCGAGCGCGCGCTGCAGCGCCGGCAGGGCAGCCGCGTGGTCGCCGCGGCGCACCGCCTGCAGGCCCTTCTGGTATTCAGCCTCGGCCCGGTCGTGCACCGGCGCCTCCCGAACGCGCCTGTCGATCTGCGCTTCTGCCGGGGCGGGGGCCGGGGCCGCGGGGGCAACCCGGGCTTCAACGACAGGCGGCCTGGGCGGCTCGGGTTTTGCCTTCGCCGCTTCGGGCCTCGGCTTCTCCGGGACCGGCGCCGCCGATACGGGGGCCGCCGCCGGGGGTGCCGTTGCGGCCGGCCGTGCGGCTGGCGGGGGCGGTTCCGGTACCAGCAGCGGGTCGGGCAGTGTCAACCGGGTGGATAGCTTCATGTCGCCGGTCTCGCTGGCTACGCGCAGCGCTTCCGGCTGCGGCTCCGGCGCTACGGCAGGAACGGGGGGTGGCGCTGCGCTGGCTGCAACGGGCGCCGGCGCCGGATCGGGCAGCAGGAAACTGGCGACCAGCCCGGCGATCAGGGCGCCGCCGGCCATGCCGCCCGCCAGCAGCCACCACGGCTTCGAGCGGGACAGCGCCTGCGGCGGCAGGGTGCGCAGGTGCGTCGGCAGTCCGCTGCGCTCTTTTTCGCTCGCACGGCGCGCATCCAGGTCGCGCAGCATCTGATTGATCACGCTCATCGCTGGTTCACCAGGGCCACCAGGATGGCGCCCTGGCGCCTTCGGTATCGCGCGCCGCAAGCCGCACATGGCGCGCCTCGACGAGCGGGCGGCCCTCGCCAAAGGCGATTAGCAGCGACTTGTGGGCCAGGATGTTCACCAGCCGGGGCGTGCCGCCGGCTTGGCGGTGAAGAGCCTTGAGGGCGGCGGGCAGGAAGATCGGATCGCCGTTCAGTCCGGCGACGCGCAGGCGCTGTTCGACATACAACCGGACTTCGGCGGCATCGAGCCCGCGCAACTGGTGATGAAAGACGATACGCTGCCTGATCTGGCGCGCCGAGTGTGCCGCCAGCATCTCGTCCAGTTCGGGCTGGCCGAACAAAACGATATGCAGGAGCTTGCGCTTCTCCGTTTCCAGGTTCGACAGCAGACGCAGGCTTTCCAGCGTCAGCCGCGGCATGGTCTGCGCTTCGTCGACGCACAGCACGACCTGCTGATCGGCGTGCGCCAGTTCGAGCAGGCGCCGGTTGAGGCGCTTGATGATGTGGGCGGCTTCGGGCGCGCCGCCTGCCACGCCGATGTCGTCGGCCACCTCGCGCAGGAAGGCGCGCGGTTCCATCTGCGGATTCGGCAGGTAGGCGGCCTTCCAGGAAGGCCCCAGTTCGGCGAGGAAGTTGCGGCACAGCAGGGTCTTGCCGGTGCCGACCTCGCCGACCACCTTGATGAAGCCCTCCCCGCTCGAAAGCGCGAAGTGCAGCAGGTTGAGCCCCTCGCGGTGGCTGCTGCTCTGATAGGTGAATTCGGTGTCCGGCGTGATGCCGAAGGGGACCTGCTTCAGTCCGAAGTGGGCGAGATACACGTGCGCCGCTTACCCTTGAACCCCGGCCATCAGTTGGGCGGCACGTTCAGCGGCGGCAGGGCCAGGTTGCGCATGCGTTCGCCGGTTTGCTCGATGTCCTGCACCCAGGCGCGGTCGTCGCCGATGATGGTCGGCTTCAGCAGGATCACCAGTTCGCGTTTGCTCAAGGAGTTGCCGCGCTGGCCGAACAGGGTGCCGACCGGCGAGTTCACGGTGCCGGGCAGGCCGCTGCGGTTGTTGATCTGCTCCTGGGTCATCAGCCCGCCGATGGCGACGATGTTGCCGTTTTGCACGCGCACGATGCTGTCGGTCTCATTGACGCTCGACGAGGCGAGCGGCAGCTTGAACTGGCCGAGGGTGCCGAGGTCGATCAGCTTGTCCTTCTCGGTCACCGTGCTGATGGCGGGATGCACATGCAGGATGATGTTGCCGTCGCCGTCGATCTGCGGGGTGACGTCCAGCGAGATGCCGGAGAAATAGGGCTGCAAGGTCAGGCTCGGCGTCGCGGTGGTGCCGGCGGTGGTGCTGGTGGTGGTGGTGGTGACGTTGGTGACGAACAGTTCGTCGGTGCCGACCTTGAGCACCGCCTTCTGGTTGTTGATGGAGGCGATGCGCGGGCTGGAGAGGACGGATACCGAACCCTGGCCTTCGAGGAAATTCAAGAGCGCCGCGAAGTTGGCTGTCTGGAAGGCGAGGCCGACGAAGCCGCCGCCGAGCGCCGTTGCGGCGACCGAACCCGCCAGTCCCGGCAGGGCAGTCACGCCGCTGGTCGACAGGGGACCTCCCGACCCGGTTGGCTGCATCGTGCTGCCCGGTGGCACCACGCCGATCGACAGGCGGTTGTTCTGGCCGTTGAAGGTGGACCAGTTGATGCCCGCCTGATACTGCTCGAACAGCCTGACTTCGAGGATCTTCGCCTCCAGCATGACCTGCCGTTCGACCATGACCTGGGTGGCCTTCAGATACTGCTCGACCGAGCGCAGTTCGCCGGGCAGCGCACGCACCACCACGACGCCGGAAATGCTGTTGACCACGACGCTGCGGCCTTCGCCGGCGGCGATGGTGGAGATCGCGTCGCGCAGGTCGCCCCAGAAATGCGTGTCCGAACTGGTCTGCACGCGGCTGGTGATGCTGCTGCCGGCGGTCGTTCCGCCGCCGGCGCCGGCGGGAACCGGCAGCGCCCCGGTGCTGGGGGTCGCCGTTCCGCCCGCTGCGGCGCCGGAGCCGGTGATCGCGCTGGAGGTGACGCGCAACTCCGCCGCGCCCTGACGGCGGCTGGCCAGGTAGTTGACCTGGAAGACGCGGGTTTGCAGGGTGTTCGGCTGGATCGTGATGCGGTTGCCGCGGATGCTGAATTCATAGCCGTAGAGTTCGCGGATCGACTCCAAAGCCTCCTTGACGGTCACGTCCTTGAGGTTGACGGTGATGCTGCCGGTCACTTCGGGGCCGACCAGCATGTTGTAGCGCGTGCCGGTGACGATGGCCATGAATACCTGGGTCGCCGGCGCATTGACCACCGACAGGTCGAAGCGCGGCTCGCTGGTTTCCGGTTTCGGCATCTCGACCGTCAGCGGCATCAGCATGGCGCGCTCGACCGCATCGACAGTCTTGCGACCGGCGGCGGCCTGGGCCAGTTCCTCGGCGATGCGATCCCTGACGACCTCGGGGCGCGGCTGGGGTGCGGTGCAGGCTGTCAGCAGCATCAGCAACGGCAACCAGATCAGTGGTCTCTTCTTGCCCCTTGAGGGGAGAACCGAGCGCAGCGAAGGTTTTCGGGGTGGGCTCATTTGTCAGTCCTTATTTTTCCGTGTGGCGCCGTCCCGCCGGCGCCGACTTTCTTCTTTTCGATCTTTTTCTCGGCGGCGGGCATCAGGCGCAGGGTTTCCTCGCCCTGCGGCCCGCGCAGCACCACCGAATCTTCATTGACCTTCACCAGCCGGGCATCGCCGACCTTGCCGCCCAGCTCGACCACCACGCCATCGATCAGCGCCGCCGGCTTGCCGGTTTTTTTCAGAATCACCGATTGCAGGCCGGTATTGGCCATCAGCGGAACCCCGGTCGGATCGCTCGCAGCTGCGCTCAGCGCCGGCGGCGGGCGGGTCGGGTCGGATAATTGAGCTTGCGTGCTGTATGGCAGCGCCAGCCAGGGCAGTATCAGGGCCGCCTGGGCGGCAAAATGGTTCAAACGACCAGCCATGTTGAATCCAGACTCAAGGTGTAGACGGTCAGGGTCAGCTCGCTGACCGGATAATTCTTCACGTTCAGCTGCATCGAGCCCCATAGCAGCTTTTGCCCGCCGGCTTCGAGTTCACCGACGTAGGCGAGCAGGTCGTGATAATTGCCGGCAAGGCGGATTTCAATGCCGTGCTTGTAGATGTTGCCGCCCGGCGCTTCCGCAGCGGCGGCCTTGTCGCCTTCCTTGGCAGCCTTGGCGGGCGGGGCGATCAGGGGCTGGGGCGCCAGGGTGGTCAGGCTGACCAGCGCCAGGCCGCGGTGCCGGGTCAGCAAGGCCTGCAGCAGGGCGGGCGCCTGCGCCGGCGCGACCAGGGTGCGGTCGAAGGCCTTGAGGTCGCGCTCGGTGGCCGCCAGCTGGCTGCGCAGGCTCTCGAGCTGTGCCCGGTTCGCCGCATCCGGGTCGCTGTTTTGCGCCTGCAGGGTGGCGAGCTGGGTGCGCAGTTGCTCCTGCTCGGTCTGCTGCTGGGCGAGGGCCTTGTCGAGGCGGGCCGCTTGCTGCTGGCCGGGCTCGATCCAGAAGGTGTAGCCGGCGACCAGGATGGCGGCGGCCACGGCGCCGACGATCAGGTACTTTTCGCGCGGCTGCAGGGCGGCGAAGCGCGCCGACCATGCCTGCCAGCGCGACTGCAGGACGTTGTCGCCGGCCATCAGTTGCGCTCCCCTGCGGGCGTGGATGAACTGCCGCTGCCGCCGGCGCCTTCCGCGCGCACCGGGATCAGCACGAACTCGTGATACGGGGCCCTCGCTTGGGCCGCGACGGTTGTTGCGGCCTGGTTGCCGGTGTTGGCGCCCGGCATGGCTTCCGCTTTTCCTGCGGCGAGCTTGAGGGCCGCGAAGCTGCGTCCCTGGAAGGCGCGCTCGCGGCCTAGGCGGCGGATGTATTCGGGCACCGAGGCCGGGTCCAGGGTGCGCCCGCCGATTTCCATGCCGCCGCCGGCGTCGAACTTGAAACTGGTGAGCCAGAGGCCTGGCATCGACTGACGGCCCAGACCGCGCAGGTATTCGGCGAACGAGCCGGCCTGCGGCCCGAGGCGCTGCTGCAACACGCCGAGCACCTCGCCGCGCGCCGACAGCAGCAGTTGCGCGGCGCCGATCTCCTGTTCGAGGCGCGGGTCCGGCTTGCGGCCGGTGACCTGCTGGCCGAGGGCGGCAGCCTGTTCACGCATGGCCTTCAGCTGGGTTTCGCCGCTGGCTGCCCGGGTTGTCAGGGCCGGCACGTCGAGGCGCGCCAGCATGCCGGCAGCCATCACCGCCCCCAGCAGCAGCAGCCCGCCCGCCGCCACATTGGCGAGCGACAGCCAGTCACGCGGCTTGAGCAAACTGCTGTCGTACAGGTTGATGTGCTGGGCCATGCTCATTCTCGCAGGGCGGCGCCGAGCGCCAGCCAGGCTTCCGCCTGTGCGGCCGCATCCTTCAGGCGCGGTGTCGCCTGGAAATCCATCACTGCGGCCAGGTCGGCGACCGCCACGGGCAGCGAGAGGTTGCCTTGCAGGTACTGGACGAAGGCTTCGCCGCGCGGCAGCGGACCGACCAGCAGGCGGTTGAGCGGTATCGCACTGTAATTGCGATCGAAATTGTCCAGCGAGCGCTGGATGTCGAGCACCACGCGCTCATGCAGCGCGGCGGCGCCGTCCGCCACCAGCTCGGTTGCGCCGACGTCGATGTGGCGGGCCATGTAGAGCTCGCCCCGGAAGCTGACCGTCAGCAAACCGCTCTTGCCGGTGAACGACAGCAGCGCCACGCCGCGATCCGGTTCCGCGAACAGGTTGGCCAGGTTGCGCTGGGCCAGTTCGGGGATGTCGATGGCTTCCAGGGGCGCCTTGATTTCCTGGAACATCCGGATGCGCGGCCGCAAAACTTCATGGCTGGCCGCCACCACCCACAATTGCGGCGTCCGGCCGCCTTGCACGGGAATCTTCAGCACGTCGATCGCGGCGCTCTCGATGGGGAAGTCCACCATGTCCTTGATGCGCCAGCGCAGCGTTTCGCGCAATTCCTGTTGCGGGGCATCCTCGGGCAGGCTGCCGGGCGCTTCGATCTGCAGCAACTGATACTGGCCATGCCACAACAGTGTGGTGCAGCGCTGGCGGGCGAGGCGCTTGGCGTTTTTCAGGCGCTTCAGGGCGTCGAGTTCGCTGCCGTCGCGCGCAAAGCTGTCGCAGGCGCCGACCCTGGGTGGCGCATCGCGCTGCCGGGTGACTTCGGCAACGGCGATGCGGTCGGCGCCAAACACAATCGCCGACCAGCCATCGGTAGCCACCTTACTTTGCCAAAACGCCATATCCGAACCCGGGTTGCCTGCTCTGTGCCAACTCTTTGCCAGCCCAACTGCCGGCTCTTTGCCGGCTCCACCGCGCTTGCCCAGTCTATTATCACATCCCCCGGCGCTGTTATTTGAAAAGAAGCCGAAAAATCCGCCAGATAGGACTGCCTGCGCGCATTACTTTTGTCGCACCGCGGCCGCCCTACTTGAAGCCGATGATCGGCTGATCGACCGCGAGGCTTTCGCCGGCCTTGGCCAGCAAGGCATCAACGACACAATCGCGCTCGGCCTTGAGGACGTTCTCCATCTTCATGGCCTCGATTCTGGCCAGCACTTCGCCGGCCTTGACTTCCTGGCCGGGGCTGACGGCAATCTGGGTCAACAGGCCCGGCATCGGCGAGAGGAGGAATTTCGACAGGTCGGGCGGCGCCTTGTGCGGCATCAGGGACTGCAGCTGGGCGGCGCGCGCCGTCATCACCATCAAATCGGCCTGGGTGCCGCGGTGGAACAGCCGGTAATCGAGACCGCGCCGCTCGACCTGCATGCAGAAGGGCTTGTCGTCGAAGCTGCCCCGGTAGAGCGGCTGGCCGAACTGCCAGGGCTCTGCCGTGCTGCGGAGGGCGTGGCGGACGCCGGCGATGACCACGTCCCAGCCGGCGGGGTCGGCGGTCACCGTGACGGCATGGTCCGTGCCGTCCTCGCGGCGGACGACGAAGTCGGCCCCCGGCTTGTATTCATGGCCGGGCATCTGGCCGCTGATGTGGGCATTGCGGGCGAGGTACTGGCGGTGGATGGCGGCCGCCACGGCGACCAGCAGGTCGGGATCGTCGTGGGGCACATCGGCGGGATTGAAGCCGCGCGGATATTCCTCGGCGATCAAACCGGTGTTGAAGTTGCCCGAGACGAAGCGCGGATGCTGCAGCAGCGCGGCCTGGAAGGCGATGTTGCTGGCGACGCCGCGGATCACGAAGGCATTGAGCGCATCGCGCATGCGGGCGATGGCTTCCATGCGGGTGGGGGCGTGCACGATCAGCTTGGCGATCATCGAGTCGTAGTACATCGAGATCTCGCCGCCTTCATAGACGCCGGTATCGACGCGCACGACAGCGCCTGCAGTGCCGGTTTCGGCGGGCGGCGCATACTTCACCAGCCGCCCGGTGGAGGGCAGGAAGCCGCGGAACGGATCCTCGGCATTGATGCGGCACTCCATCGCCCAGC
>CAYYHO010000048.1:0-9143 GCA_964471725.1 uncultured Methyloversatilis sp.
TGACCTGCTTCGGCATCGTCATCGCCGGGTTGTCGCTGATCGGCGTACCCGGCACCGCCGGCTTCGTCAGCAAGTGGTACCTGATCGTCGCCGCCCTCGAGCAGGGGCAGTACTGGCTGGTCGGCGCGATCCTCCTGAGTTCGCTGCTGGCCATCGCCTATGTCTGGCGATTCGTCGAAACCGCCTATTTCCGTGCGGCGCCGGAAACCGCAGCAGCTGCACCGGCTGCAGCATCCGAGGCGCCGCTGGGCCTGCTGCTGCCCGCCGGCCTGCTGGTGATCGCCACGATCTGGTTCGGCCTTGACACCTCCCTCACCATCGGCTCGGCGCTGGAAGCCGCGCAGCAACTGGTCAGGAACGGCGCATGAGCAGCGAGCAATTCATCCTCGTTGCCCTGCTGTTGCCGCTTGCCGGGGCAGTCGGCATGGTGCTGGCCCGCAAGCTGCCCAACCTGCGCGAGGGCATCACCCTGACCACCGCCGTCGTCCTGTTCGCCTGCGTGGCCCCACTCCTCGCGCCGGTGCTCGCCGGCGCGCGTCCCGAAGTCACCCTGTTCGAACCGCTGCCCGGCCTACCCGTCCTCCTGCGCATCGAACCGCTCGGCATGCTGTTCGCGCTGATCGCCTCGGGTCTGTGGATCGTCAATTCGATCTACTCGATCGGCTACATGCGCGGCAACCAGGAGAAGCACCAGACCCGTTTCTATGTCTGCTTCGCCCTCTCCATCGCCGCCGCCCTGGCGATCGCCTTCGCCGGCAACCTGCTGACGCTGTTCCTCTTCTACGAGGTGCTGACGCTGATCACCTACCCGCTGGTCACCCATGCCGGCACCGACAAGGCCCGGCAGGGCGGCCGCACCTACCTGGCCATCCTGATGGGCACCTCGGTGCTGTTCCTGCTGCCGGCGGTCATCTACGTCTGGCATGTCGCCGGCACCACCGATTTCGTGCCGGGCGGCATCCTGCCGGCCGGCATGGACAAGGGAGCCGTCGTCATCCTGCTGGCGCTGTTCATGTTCGGCATCGGCAAGGCGGCCCTGATGCCCTTCCACCGCTGGCTGCCGGCGGCCATGGTGGCGCCGACACCGGTGTCGGCCCTGCTGCACGCGGTGGCGGTGGTCAAGGCCGGCGTGTTCTCGGTGGTCAAAGTGATCGTCTACATCTTCGGCGTCGATGCGCTGGCCGGCGCCACCGACTGGCTGGTGGCGATCGCCGGCTTCACCATCGTCGCCGCCTCGGTGGTTGCGCTTTACGCCGACAACCTGAAGCGTCGCCTCGCCTATTCGACGGTCAGTCAGCTTTCCTACGTCATCCTTGCTGCCGCCCTGCTCGCCCCCCTGTCACTGGTCGGCGCAGCCTTGCACATCGCCGCCCACGCTTTCGGCAAGATCACGCTGTTCTTTGCCGCCGGTTCGATCTACACCGCCGCGCACAAGACCGAGATCAGTCAGCTCGACGGCATCGGCCGGCGCATGCCGTGGACCATGGCCGCCTTCGGCATCGGTGCGCTGTCTTCGTCAGCAAATGGTTCATCATGTCCGGGGCTCTGGCGACGCAGAACCTGATGGTCGCAGCAGTCATCCTCGCCAGCACCCTGCTCAACGTCGCCTATCTGCTGCCGATCCTGCACCGCGCCTTCTTCCGGCCGCTCTCGGCGGAAGACGCTGCCCATCCCCATGGGGAGGCGCCCTTGCCCATTGTCATTGCCCTGTGCATCACAGCGCTGCTCACCACCGCACTCTTCTTCTTTCCCGACACCTTCCTGCTCCTCGCGGAAGGCGTGGCCAACGGAGTCACCCCATGAGCGTTCCGCCCGGAGAACCAAGGCGCTGGCTCGACGAGCCGGCGAACGTCCGCAAGGTCTATTTTTCCGTCTGGATTGCCTGCGGTTTGCTGCTGCTCGCCGAGTTGTTCGTCGACAAACACGGCGAAGTCGACATCGAGCACTGGTTCGGCTTCCACGGCTTCTATGGCCTGGTCGCCTGTGTCCTGCTCGTGCTCGCCGCCAAGCTGTTGCGCCGCATGCTGATCCGCCCGGAAAACTACTATGACGATCGCTGAGTTTTCACCGGGCTTGACCCTGATCGTTGGCAGCCTGCTGATTCCGCTGCTGCCGGGCCGCCTGCGCCAGGCTTACCTGATCCTGTTGCCGCTGCTCGGCCTCGCCCACCTCGCACAACTGTCGTCCGGAGAATTCGGCATCATCTCCTTCCTCGGCCAGCAGCTGACCACCCTGCGCGTCGATCGCTGGAGCCTGGTGTTCGGCTGGATCTTCATGATCGCCACGCTGATCTCCGCCATCTACGCACTCCACGTGCGCTCACCACTCCAGGCGACGGCAGGTATGGCCTATGCCGGCAGCGCCATTGGCGCCGTCTTTGCCGGTGACCTCATGACGCTGTTCGTGTACTGGGAACTCACCGCCCTCACTTCTGTTTTCCTCGTCTGGGCCGGTGGCAACCGGCAAACTGCCTACAAGGCAGGCGTGCGCTACCTGATCATGCAGATCACTTCCGGCATGTTGCTCTTCTTCGGCGCGCTGCAGCAACTCAACGCGACCGGTACGCTCGACTTCAATCACATCGGCCTCGATGCACCGGGCGGCTGGCTGATCTTCTTCGCCTTCGGCATCAAGTGCGCATTCCCTTTCCTCCACAACTGGCTACAGGATGCCTACCCCGAAGCCTCGGAAGTCGGCACGGTCTTCCTCTCCGCATTCACCACCAAGCTGGCCGTCTACGCGTTGGCGCGTGGCTTCGCCGGCACCGAGATGCTGGTCCCCATCGGCGCACTGATGACGGCCTTCCCGATCTTCTACGCGGTAATCGAGAATGACCTGCGCAAGGTGCTGGCCTACAGCCTGAACAACCAGCTCGGCTTCATGGTGGTCGGCATCGGCATCGGCACCGAGCTATCCCTCAACGGCACCGCGGCCCACGCCTTCACCCACATCCTTTACAAGGCGCTGTTGTTCATGTCGATGGGGGCTGTGCTGTATCGCGTCGGCACCGTCAAGGGATCGGAACTCGGCGGACTTTACAAGTCGATGCCACTGACCACCGTATTCTGCATCATCGGCGCCGCTTCGATTTCAGGCGTTCCCCTGTTCTCGGGATTCATCAGCAAATCGATGATCGTCTCGGCGGCCGGCGGCGAGGCCTATCTGATCACCTGGGCCGTGCTGTTGTTCGCCTCGGCCGGCGTGTTCCACCATTCCGGCATCAAGATCCCCTATTTCGCCTTCTTCGCACACGACTCCGGCAAACGTTGCGCCGAGGCGCCGCCCAACATGCTGGTGGCAATGGGCATCGCCGCAGCCCTCTGCATCAGCATCGGGGTCATGCCCGGCCCGCTCTACGCGATGCTTCCCTACCCGGTTGACTACGTACCATACACCGCCTCCCACGTGCTGGCGCAAATGCAGTTGTTGATGTTCTCCGCACTGGCATTTTCGGTGCTGATGTGGACGCGCATCTACCCGCCCGAACTGCGCTCGACCAACCTCGACTTAGACTGGTTCTGGCGCAGGGGTGGCCCGGCCATGGCGCGCACGATACACGCAGGCATCACCGGTACCCGGCACGCATTTGGCGCGGCGCTCGCCGCGCGGCTGTCCGCCATCAGCGCCTATATCGTGCGCCAGCGGCAACCCGGCGGCCTTTTGCTGCGCTCCTGGCCGACCGGCAACATGGCGCTGTGGGTCATGCTGATGCTGTCGGGCTACCTGCTGTTCTACTACCTCGGCTAAGCGGCATTCCCGGCGGCATCCCCGTGAAGCTATTCTCACCGCTCTATCGCCGTGCCATGACCTGGTCGCGGCATCCGCATGCGCCCTGGTACCTGGGCAGCATGAGCTTCGCGGAATCCTCCTTCTTTCCGGTACCACCGGACGTCATGCTGGCGCCGATGAGTCTCGCCAATCCGCGCCGGGCAATGTGGTTTGCCCTGCTGACGACATTGACCTCGGTGGCGGGCGGCCTGTTCGGTTACGCCATCGGCTATTTCGCAATCGATGCAATCGTGCCCTGGCTGCAGCAAAGCCGCTACTGGAACGCCTATGAAACCGCCGTCGAGTGGTTCGGCATCTGGGGATTCTGGGCGGTGTTCGTCGCCGGCTTCTCGCCCATTCCCTACAAGGTGTTCACGATCGCCGCCGGCGCCCTGTCGATGGCGCTGCTGCCCTTCACGATCGCTTCGGTGATCGGGCGCGGCGCCCGCTTCTTCATGGTCGCGGGGCTCATGGCCTGGGGCGGTGCGCGCATGGAGGCCGCCCTGCACAAGTACATCGACCGCCTCGGCTGGTTGACCGTCGCGCTGGTTGTCGTCGCTGCACTTTGGTATAGCCGATGACGCGCTGCCCAGGCAGCAGCGGCGACGAACCAACGCCGGTCGCTTTGAAAATGTCGGACGGCACTGTGCAGGGAAATACGACTGAGGAATCACAGCTGCATGACTCCCGCCTGATCCGCTGGGTGTTTCTCGGTCTTGGCCTGACGGCATTGCTGCTGGCCGGGCTTGGCATCTTCCTGCCGCTGCTACCCACCACGCCTTTCGTGCTGCTCGCCGCCGCCTGCTTCGCACGCGGCTCCAAGCGCATGCACGATTGGCTGCTGGCGCAGCGCATCGCCGGCCCGATCATCCGCGCATGGCGCCTGCATCGGAGTATGCCGCCCGGCGTCAAGCCCTGGGCTTTCCTGCTGATCGGGCTTTCGTTCGGCATCTCGATGCTGGTCATGGAAGCCATTTGGCACCGTGTCATCCTGGGCGCCATCGCCGCCGTGCTGGCCTTCTTTCTCTGGCGCGTGCCGGTACGGAACTTGCCCTAGAACTTCTCCGGGCGCGAAATTTCGACCTCGTGCAGGAAGGTGGTCATCGCGTAATTGGCATAGTAGTGCTCGCGCAGATGGGCGATGAGCGACTCGGCCAGGCTGCGGCTG
The DNA here is from genome assembly GCA_964471725.1 of uncultured Methyloversatilis sp. Lineage (GTDB taxonomy): Bacteria > Pseudomonadota > Gammaproteobacteria > Burkholderiales > Rhodocyclaceae > Sulfuricystis. Next base: position 4,937 of record CAYYHO010000048.1, read on the forward strand.
CAGATGATCTCGACACGGATGTTGGCTGCCTCGCCCCAGGCCGCATCGCGGACACCGTGGCTGCCCCGGCCGCGCACATCCGAAATGGTATAGCCGCGTACGCCGAGACGATCCAGATCATCGAGCAGGGACTGCTCGACGACGGCTTCGGTCACCAGGGTGAGCAGGACGCGTTTTTCTGCCGCGTAACTCATGTTTTGCCTCCGGCCAGCATGACGGCCAGTGAATGATAGATAGGAATGCCAAGCAGGATGTTGAAGGGAAAGGTAATCCCCAGAACCGCCGCCAGGGACAGGCCGGGATTCGCCTCGGGCACGGCCAGCCGCATCGTGGCCGGCACGGCAATATAGGAAGCGCTCGCCGCCAGTGTCGCCAGCAGGGTCAATCCTCCCACCGACAAGCCCAGCGCCATGCCGCAGGCAAGGCCCAGCAGGGCTGAAAATGCCGGCATCAGCACGCCAAAGCCGATGACGAAGGCACCGCGCCGCCTCAGTTCGTTGGCCTGGCGCGCGACGATGAGACCCATCTCAAGGAGGAAAATCGCGAGGATGCCCTTGAACAGGTCGAAGAACACCGGCTGGATCGGTTTCAGGCCCTGCGGTCCGGCGATCCAGCCGATGGCCATGCCGCCGAGCAACAGCACCACACCCTTGCCGAGGAATGTCTCATGGGCGATCCTGCCCCAGTGGGTACCCTTCGTCAGGCCGCGCGCCAGCACGATGCCGACCAGGATCGCCGGCACTTCCATGACGGCCAGGAAGATGGGGAGTTGCGGCTCGAAGGCGATGCCGCGCGCGTTGAGCCAGTTCACGCCGACGGCAAAGGTCGCCACGCTGACCGAACCGTAATGCGCCGCCGTGGCCGCCGCATTGACCTGGTCGAAACGTCCCAGCCGCAGCAATACGAAGTAGGCGATCAGGGTTTGCACCACGCCGAGCAGGATCACCGCCGCCAGTTGGGGCACCAGGGGCAGCAAAGCCTGCTGGGACAAGCCCTCGCCCCCCTTCAGGCCGATGGCGAGCAGCAGCACCAGGGAGAGGGAATCGTACAGCGCGGGCGGCAGTTTCAGCTCGGAGCGCGCCAGGCCGGCAAGCAGCCCGAGCAGAAAGAAAAGCACCACGATGTCGATCATCTGTCTCCCCGCCGCCCTGAGTTATCGCCGACAGCGCTGGATCGAACAACCTCACCCGCCTGTCGCGGCAGGGTTTATACCATAGCCAAGACAGGACTACGGCAGTTGCGGGCCTGACAGTCAAAACATGGAGCCGCGCAGGAACGAACCCCCGTCACCTCCCCTGGAGGGGAGGTCGGGAGGGGTAGACCGGAACTGCCAGGGCCGGCATGCCGCCAGCGCCGCCTCGCTGCGTCCGGCAGCAGAAAAGATCTCGCAGGTACGGGTTACTTCGGCGGCAACCACCTCGCGCACCGCATCAATACCCGCGGTATAGCCGGCGTCGAGCGGATCGAGGACGACGGCCGCAGCCGCCGCCGCCAGATCGGACAAGGCCGTGTAGTAGTTGATCTTGGTCACGCCGTGCGCGACCAGCGCCCGGAACTGCTCGTCGCTCAGGCCGGTGCCGCCATGGATGACCAGGGGAACGCTCACGGCATGCGCGATGTCGGCCAACCGGTCCAGGTCGAGCAGCGGTTCGCCGCGCAGGCGGCCATGCACCGTGCCGATCGAGATGGCCAGGAAGTCCACGCCGGTCTCGGCAACATAGCGCACTGCCTCCTCGGGCGAAGTCAGCTGCAACTTGCCGGGATGATGTAACGCATCGTTGCCGGTAATGCCAGGCACATAGCCGAGCTCGCCCTCGACCGGCACACCCGCGGCATGGGCCATCTCGACAACGGCTCGCGTCACCCTGACGTTTTCATCGAAGGGCAGATGCGAGGCATCCGCCATGACGCCGTTGGCACCCAGACGAATGGCTTCGAGCGCCGATCCGAGACCCGCACCGTGATCGAGAAACAATGCGACCGGCACCGTGGCACGCCGGGCAGCGGCTCCCGCCGCAGCCATCAGCACCGGAAAGTCGAAATGGGCGAAGTGCGACTCGGCAAAAGCGACGATAACTGGCGCGTGCGCCGTTTCCGCCCCGGCGATGATCGCCGAGAGGAAGCTGCTGTCAACCGCGTCGTAGGCGCCGACCGCATAGCGCTCGTCGCGGGCGTGGCGCAACAAATCTTCAAGTCGTACCAGGGGCATCCGCGTTTTCCTTTCTTCAGGCTGACGCGCGCGTTGGTTCGGCGCGCCAGGCCGCATGCCAGCGCCGCAACAAGACCGCATCGACATAGCCGATCGTGTCTGCCGGACCCTGCACCATGTCATGTGGATGGCCGGGTTCGCCCAGGCTGGAGAGCACCGCCAGGACGTCGGAGTATTGCCCGCCGGCAGTCCACACGCATTCGGTCACCAGCACAGGAATGCCGGCTGCCTGAGCGGCCAGCACGCCATTCGGCGAATCCTCGATGGCGAGACAGTCCTGCGGCGCCAATGCCAGTTTCCCGAGCACCCATTGGTAGATGGCCGGATCGGGTTTCTTGCTGGCTGCCTCTTCGGCAGCGCCGATCACTTCGAAGGTATCCGGCGGCAAGGCGCGCAGGCTGCTGGCCAGCAGCGCATCGACATTGCTGCGCGATGTCGTGGTGGCGATCGCCAGCCGGATGCCGGCTTCGCGCAGGCTGCGGATCAGCCGCAGTACGCCAGGGCGCACCGTGACGGCGCCGTCGGCAACCAGTTCAGCGTAGCGACGGGTCTTGTCGGCATGCAGCCGGCGAATGATGTCGTCGGCTTCAGGATTATCAAGAAAACGCGGCGCAAAACGTTCGCAATAATGGCGAATGCGCTCCTTGCCGCCGGCAACCGCCAGCAATTCACGGTAAAGTTCGGCAGGCCACTCCCAGGGCAGCCCGTAGGCATGGAAACTCGCATTGAAAGCGCTGCGATGCGCCTCTTCGGTGTCGGCTAGCGTACCGTCGACATCGAAGATAACGGCCTTGAGGCTCATGGCTGCATTCCGATGAAAACTGCGCGATGAAAACTGCGCGACGAAAACCGCGCGACGAAAACCGCGTCCGTCCGGGGTGGAACGCGGGGTAGGAATCGGGTCGGCCCATGCCGCGTCCAGGAAGGAGAGGCCAGGTTAGGTAGTCTTAAGTATGGTCAAATGCGGCACTCAGGAGAACTGGGTAGTTTTTATCGATTGCATTACGTAGAGTGAAGTTTATGCACCTCAGCCTGCGACAAATCAGCCTCTTCGAATCCGTGGCCCGGCACTTGAGTTACACGCGCGCCGCCGAGGAAATGCACCTGACGCAACCGGCGGTCTTCACCCAGATCAAGCAACTGGAGGAAAACATCGGCCTGCCCTTGCTGGAACGGATTGGCAAACGCATGCATCTGACCAGAGCCGGCCAGGAAGTCCTCGCCACCTGCCGCGAAACGCTGGCCGGGCTGGAACGGCTGGAGATGCGCCTGGCCGACATCCAGGGACTGAAACGCGGGCGCCTGCGCATCGCCATCGTCACGACGGCGCAATACCTGATACCGCGCCTGCTCGGTGAGTTCTGCGCGCTTTACCCCGGCATCGAGGCGGCACTGATCGTCGGCAACCGGGAACAGCTGCTGACCCGCCTCGCCGACAACGAGGATGACCTCGCCATCCTCGGCGCCCCGCCGGACAGTCTCGACGTGACGGCCACGCCGATTGCCGACAACCCGCTCGTCGTGCTCGCCCGCCACGATCACCGCCTCGCCCGAAGCGGCAAGGTCCGGCTGGAGCAGATTGCCGCAGAACCCTTCATCCTCAGGGAAAAAGGTTCAGGCACCCGCCTCGCTGCCGAGCGTCACTTTCACGAGCATGGGTTCCAGATCAACATACGCATGGAACTGGGCAGCAACGAGGCGATCAAGCAGGCGATTGCCGGCGGTCTGGGCATCTCGATCCTTTCATCGCATACCATAGCCCTGGAGGGCGTCAGCGGACTATTGCGTCCCCTGGACGTCGAGGGGTTCCCGCTGATGCGCAAATGGTACGTGGCCTACTCCAAAGGCAAGCACCTGTCGGCTGTCGCCGAGGCGTTTATCGAACATCTGCTGCAGAAAGAATCGGCGGCCCCGGCCCAAACCGCTAAAACCCGCTGACACGCCCGCAGGCAACGCACGCGCGCCCTGGCGGGCTGCCCTTCAAAATCACTCCCACTC
>CAYYHO010000049.1:0-9094 GCA_964471725.1 uncultured Methyloversatilis sp.
CCGAGTTCTGGCTGGCCCAGCTGATCGACACCTTCGTGCGTGCCTACGACGCCGGCGTGCCGCGCAACTCGGATGCGGTGAAGGCTGCGCAGAAGTCCCACGACGAAGCGCAAACCCGTTGGGAATGGTGGACGGCCGAGAACTCGGTCGGCTTCCACAATCCGCAGCAGGCACGCCAGTCGCTGACCGAGTCGGTGAATCACTCGCAGGCCGGCATCAAGGCGCTGAACGACGCCATTGCCGCGTTGAAGGCGCCTCCTGCAGCGGCAGCCAAGTAATTCCGTCAATAACGGTAGCATTGGGGCGCGGAATTCCGCGCCCCTGTTTTTTCAACGAAAAGAATCATGACTCCTGAGCTTGGGCATGTCGCCCTGATCATCGCCCTGCAACTCGCATTGCTGCAGGGCATCCTCGGTCTGGCCGGGGCCGCGCGCGAGAAGGCGGTCTGGATGGCCATGGCGCGCGGCGCCGCCGGCGGCCAGTTGCTGTTCGTTGCCATCGGGTTCCTCGTCCTCGTCTGGTCGTTCGTGATCAACGATTTTTCCGTGATGAACGTCGCCGACCATTCGTCACGCTTCCTGCCGGTGCAATACCGCATCACGGCGGCCTGGGGCTCGCACGAAGGTTCCTTCCTGTTGTGGACCTTGCTGATGGCGGGCTGGACTGCGGCTGTGGTCATCGCCGGCCGCAAGCTGCCGGCCGACCTGCACGCCCGCGTCATCGGCATCATGGGACTGCTGAGTTTCTGCTTCCTCGCCTATCTTCTGTTCACCTCCAACCCCTTCATGCGCCTGCATCCGCCGCCAGCGAACGGCAGCGACCTGAACCCGCTGCTGCAGGATCCGGGCATGATCATCCATCCGCCCTTGCTGTACATGGGTTATGTCGGTTTCTCGGTGTCTTTCGCCTTCGCCATCGCGGCGCTCATTTCGGGTCGGCTGGACGAGGTCTGGGCGCGCTGGGTGCGAACCTGGACGCTGCTGGCCTGGGTTTTCCTGACGCTGGGCATCATGGTCGGTTCCTGGTGGGCCTACTACGAACTGGGCTGGGGCGGCTGGTGGTTCTGGGATCCCAGCGAGAATGCCTCGCTGATGCCCTGGCTGGCGGGCACCGCGCTCGTCCATTCGCTGGTCGTCAGCGAGCAGCGCGGCGCCTTGCGCGTCTGGACCGTCTTCCTGGCGCTCGCAGCCTTCGCACTATCTTTGGTCGGCACCTTCCTGGTGCGCTCGGGTGTGCTGTCCTCGGTGCATGCCTTTGCGCTCGATCCGCTGCGCGGCCTGTTCATTCTCGTCTTCCTCGGCATCCTGGTCGGCGCTTCGCTGATTCTCTTCGCCAAACGCGCCGGCGCGGTGAAGACAGCGGGCAACTTCAGTATGGTTTCGCGCGAAGCGGCCATGCTGACCGGCAATGTCCTGCTCCTCGCAGCGCTGGCCACGGTGCTGCTGGGCACCCTGTATCCGTTGATCCTCGATGCCTTCGGGCTCGGCAAGATTTCGGTCGGTCCGCCGTATTTCAATGCCGTGTTCGTGCCGATGATGATCCCGGTGCTGTTGCTGCTCGGCATTGCGCCCTGGATGCGCTGGGGCAGGGAAAATCTTCCGGAACTGTTGCCCCGATTGCGCTGGCAGGCCGCCGCCGCAGTGGTGGCGGGCCTTGCGCTGCCCTTCGCGTTTGGGGAATGGCAATGGCAAGCGGCACTCGGGCTGACGTTAGCGGCGTGGATGATCCTGGCCACGATCAGCGGCCTGGTAGTGCGCAGCCGCGCGGCCGTTTTACCGCTCGGCGCATGGGGCATGGGCTGCGCCCACGTTGGCCTCGCCATCGGCATCATCGGCATGGGACTGGTATCGGCCTACCAGAGCGAGAAGACCGTCGCCATGCAGGCGGGAGACAGCGCCAGACTCGGACAGTACGAATTCGTCTTCCGCGGCGCGGAGGAGGCGCCGGCATCCAACTATTCGGCGATGCGCGGGACCGTCGAGCTGTTGGAACAGGGTCGCGCCATCGGCACACTGCTGCCGGAAAAGCGGATTTATCGCAGCTCGCAGATGAAGATGACCGAGGCGGCAATCCGCTATGGTTTCAGCGGCGACGTCTATGTCGCCATGGGCGAGCCGCTGCCGGGCGGCGCCTGGAGCATGCAGCTGTATCTGAAGCCATTCGTCGGCTGGTTGTGGGGCGGGGCGCTGCTGATGGCCTTGGGCGGCCTGCTGGCTGCACTGGGAGCGCGCAACAAGGGAGCAAGGGAATGACTCTGTGGATCGGGGTGGGCATTTTCATCGTCGTCGCGCTGGCGTTCCTGCTGGTGCCGCTGTGGCGAAAAAAGTCGGCGCTGGCGGGACGGCACAAGGAATTCCGCTGGTCGGCGGCCGGTTTGCTGGGCGTGCTGCCGGCACTCACCATCGGGTTGTACATCTACCTTGGCGCGCCCGGGATCCTCAAAGAGCAGGCGCTGACCCAGGCACAGTCGAATTACGATGTCGATGGCATGGTCAAGGCGCTCGAGGGCAAGCTGAAGGCCACGCCCAACGATCCCGAGGGCTGGTACGCGCTCGGCCGCGCCTACATCGCGTTCACCCGCTACGCGGATGCCGAGGAGGCCTTGCGCAAGGCCATGACGCAGGCTCCGAAAGATGCGCGGATCATCGCCCAGTATGCCGAGGCGATGGCGCTCAAGCAGAACTCGCTCGACGGGCGGCCGCTGGAACTGATCAAGGAGGCGCTCGAAATCAGCTATGAAGAGGAGAAGGCGCTGGAACTCGCCGGCCTCGCCGCCTTCCAGAAAGAAAACTGGGCCGAGGCGTTGCACTACTGGCGGCGCCTGCTCAAGCGGTTGCCGAAAGAAACCGAGCATCATGAGGCGATCGCCCAGGCCGTGCAGATGGCCGAGCGAAAACTGGCTCTGCGGCTCGGCGGTACGGGCATGCCGATGCCGGTCGCCCCTGCAGAACCCAGGAAGGCGCCGCACTGAAGCTCCGGCATCGCTAACCCTTGATTCGGAACCCCCTCATGTCAGCCATTCTGCGCATCCTGGTCTTGTTCCTCCCGCTGGCCGTGCTGCCGGCCTCCGGTCAGGCCGAGTCGACTCCCTATGTGGCGCTCGATGCCAAGGGCAAGCAAACTGTGCCGAAGGCCGGCGCCCGTCCCCATCCCTGCGTGCTCGATACCGCCACCGGGCTGGTCTGGGAAGTCAAGACCGACGACAAGGGGCCGGGGGACAAGGACTGGAGCTACACCTGGTATGACAAGAAAAAGCGCGACGAAGGCTTCCCGGTGGGCTATGAAGATGGCGGCAGCTGCACCCACAAGGGCAGTTGCGATACGGCGGGCTATGTCATCGCCACCAACAAGCGCCGTTTATGCGGCTACAACGACTGGCGCCTGCCGACCGCCGACGAACTTGCCGGCCTGCTGCGCCCAGAACTGCCGAAGAAGATCGACGAGCGCTTCTTCCCCAACTCGCTGGCTGACTACTACTGGAGCGGTACCTACGTCGCTCTCGAGGTGGGGGGCGCGATGTTCGTCAGCTTCCAGTACGGCATGATCCTCGCGGGGAACAGTGCCGCCGCAGCCGCGGTGCGCCTGGTGCGCGGATCGCAGAAGACGCAATGAGCCCACCCCGAAAACCTTCGCTGTGCTCGGTTCTCCCCTCAAGGGGCAAGAAACTCTTGGGACGGCCCGACGAGTTTCTTGAGAGGCCCTGATCAGCGTGCCGGCGTGACCGGCAGGCGCGACATGTAATCCGAAACCGCAGCGATTTCCTCGGTGGAGTATTTCCGGATGGCTGCGACCATCTCGGGGTGGGCGTTGCGCCGCCCGCCCTCGCGAATCCGGATGCTCTCGCGCAGGAGGTAGCGGTAGTGTTGGCCGGAGATGCGCGGATAAAACTTGCCGGCATTGCCTTCCCCCCGTTCGCCGTGGCACTCGGCACAATCCGCACCATAAATCCGCTTGCCGCGCGCCAGATCGAAGCCATCCCCCTTGCCCTGGTTATCCGGAACGGGTAGCGCTTGCAGGTAGGCGGCGATATCGGCAATGCCCTGCACCGCAAGCACCTGGTGGTCGGCGAACGGCAGCATTTTCGGATTGCCGCGCCGCCCCGAGCGCACATCGGCCAGTTGCTTGATCAGCACGGAGGCATGCTGCCCCGCGAGCCGCGGATAACTGCCGTCCGCACGGCCCAGCGCACCGACCCGATGGCAGCCCTGGCAGATCACGAAGGCGTTTTCGCCGCGCACGGCGTCGCCAATCAGGCCGAGGGCTTCGGCTTTCTCCGGGTAGGCAGCATTCCACGGTTCCTGCGCGTAAGCGGAGCTAACCAATGCGCAGCTGAGCACCACAGTCAATAAGCTACACCAATGTCGTCTTGCCATCATGTCAAAGCCCCGCCATGTATTCGGTTACGGACTTCATCTCGTCGGCCGTCAGCCGTTTGCTGACCGTAGTCATCAGTGGATCGGTTGCGCGCCGACCGCTCTTGTAATCGTTGAGCTGCTTCAGCGCATAGGCCTGATGCTGTCCGGCAACCCGCGGAAAGCGTGCGTTGCCGTGGCCGTCGGGTTGGTGGCAGCCCGCGCAGGCTGGCACGCCGCTCTCGGTGTTGCCATCTTCATACACGGCCTTGCCCTTGGCGGCCAGTTGCGCATCGCGCACTTTGCCCGGCACGGGCGTCTGCTTGCCATAGTAGGCCGCCAGTGTGGCAAAGTCCCTGGGGTCGATGGTGGCGATGATGGCGCTCATGGTTTCGTCGCGGCGCTTGCCGGCCGCAAACGCCCGCAACTGGCGGAGCAGGTACTCCTGGTCCATGCCGGCGAGTTTCGGATTTGCCGGATCGACGCTGTTGCCATCCACGCCGTGACAGGCGGCGCAAATGGTCTTGGCGATCGTTTCGTTGGCCAGCGCAGGCATTGGCAGGAGCAGCGCGAGCGACAGCAGAAAAACGGGGGCCGGATAGCGCATGGTCGAAATATGCCAGAAAACTCGAATGGGTGATTGAGTAATACACAGTGACGGTCTCGGATGCTTTGATTTCCGTCAAGTTTGGCGGTCGCCGAGGGCGGCGAAAAACACTATTTACAGCAGGATCAGGTTGTCGCGATGCACCAGTTCCGACTCATCCAGGTAGCCGAGGCGACTTTCGATTTCCTTGCTCGGATAGCCGGCGATGCGCCTTGCCTCGGTGCTGGCGTAATTGATCAGGCCGCGCGCGATCTCCGTGCGGTTGGCATCCAGGCAGGCGACTGCCGCGCCGCGCTCGAACTCGCCCTCGATGCCGCGCACGCCGATCGGCAACAGGCTCTTGCCGTTGCGCAGCGCAGTGACGGCGCCGTCGTCGATGAGGACCGCGCCGGCCAGCCGAAGGTGGTCTGCCAGCCATTGCTTGCGCGCCGCCAGGGGCGACTTGCTGGCGCGCAGGCAGGTGCCGATGGCCTCGCCGTTCGCCGCGCGGATCAGCGCGCCGGTTTCCCTGCCGCCGACGATGAGCGTGTACGCCCCGCTGCGGGCGGCGCGTTGCGCCGCGCGGATCTTGGTGATCATGCCGCCCTTGCTGATGCCGCTGCCGGCGCCGCCGGCAATCGACTCGAAATGGCGGTCTTCCGCATCTCCTTCGGCAATCAGCGTGGCCTGCGGATCGCGGCGGGGATCGGCGGAGAACAGACCTTGCTGGTCGGTGAGGATGATGAGCGCCTCGGCCTCGATCAGATTGGCGACCAGCGCGCCGAGGGTGTCGTTGTCGCCGAAGCGGATCTCGTCGGTGACGACCGTGTCGTTTTCGTTGATGATCGGCACCACGCCGAGTTCAAGCAGCGTGCTCAGCGTCGAGCGGGCATTCAGGTAACGGTTGCGGTCGGTCAGATCCTCGTGGGTCAGCAACACCTGGGCGGACTTGAGCCCGTGCTGCGCGAAGACGCTTTCGTAGGCCTGTGTCAAACCCATCTGGCCGACGGCCGCCGCCGCCTGCAAGGCATGCATGGCATGCGGTCGCTTCGTCCAGCCCAAGCGCTGCATGCCGGCGGCGATGGCGCCCGAGGAGACGAGGACGATCTGCCGTCCCGATCGATGCAGCAAGGCAATCTGGCGCGCGCAGTCGGTAATGAAGTCGGCCGACAAGCCGGCGCCATTGTTGGTCACCAGAGCGCTGCCGACCTTGACCACGATCCGCTTGCTGTCGGCGATGGCCTTACGCATGATCTTGTCGAGCCTCCAGGAACTGCATGATCTTCTGGCAGAGGGCGGCGCAGCCCTCGCCGGTTGCCGCCGAGACGGCAAACAGCGGGCCTGTCGCGCCCGTTGCCTTCAGTGCTCGGGTCAAGGACTTGATGCGCGCCTCGCGTTCGCCTGTTTCGATCAGATCGATCTTGTTGAGGACGATCCAGCGCGGTTTCAAGTAAAGTTCCTCGTCGTAATTCCTCAGTTCCTCGACGATGGCCAGGGCATCGGCGACCGGATCGCTGTCCGGGTCGAAGGGGGCGACATCGATCAGGTGAAGCAGCACGCGGGTGCGCTGCAGGTGCTTGAGGAAACGGTGCCCCAGGCCAGCGCCTTCGGAGGCGCCGCGAATCAGACCCGGTATGTCGGCAATCACAAAACTCTGGTTCTCGCCCACCCGCACCACGCCCAGGTTCGGCTGCAAGGTGGTGAACGGATAATCGGCCACTTTCGGCCGTGCCGCCGAGACCGCCCGGATGAAGGTCGACTTGCCGGCATTCGGCAGGCCCAGCAGACCGACATCGGCCAGCACCTTGAGCTCAAGCCTGAGTTCGCGCGCCTCGCCGGGCGTGCCCGGGGTGCATTGGCGCGGGGCGCGATTGACGCTGGATTTGAAATGGATGTTGCCGAGCCCGCCATTGCCGCCTTTGGCGACAATGGCGCTGGCGCCTTCGGTGTCGAGATCGGCGAGAATTTCGCCGCTGCCGGCGTCCGTGATCACGGTGCCGACCGGCACGCGCAGAACCATGTCGCTGCCGCCCTTGCCGTAACAATCGGCGCCGCGCCCGTTGCCGCCATGCTCGGCGCGGTAGATGCGCGTGTAGCGGTAGTCGATCAGGGTATTCAGGTTGCGGTCGGCCTGGACGACGATGTTGCCGCCGCGGCCGCCATCGCCGCCGTCAGGACCGCCGCGCGGAATGTATTTCTCGCGGCGGAAGGTGGCCGCCCCGTTGCCGCCGTTGCCGGCCGTGACAGAAATGAGCGCTTCGTCGAAAAATTTCATGATCGCAAAGAAAAAAGCCCCATCCGGCAGGATAGGGCTTTGTGAATCCGCTCGGCCGTGTTCAGGCGGAGGGAACGATGCTTACGTATCTGCGCTGCGCCGGGCCCTTGACGACGAACTGCACGGTGCCGGTGATCTTGGCGAACAGCGTATGGTCCTTGCCGATGCCGACGTTGTCGCCCGGGTGGAACTGGGTGCCGCGCTGACGCACGATGATGTTGCCGGCGGGCACCAGCTGTCCGCCATAGCGCTTGACGCCAAGCCGTTTTGATTCAGAGTCGCGGCCGTTGCGGGAACTGCCGCCTGCTTTCTTGTGTGCCATTGCTTGCTCCTGGTCTTCTATCAGCCGTTGATGGCGCCGATTTCAAGTTCGGTATAGTTCTGCCGGTGTCCCTGATGTTTCTGATAGTGCTTGCGACGCCGCATCTTGAAAATCTTGACCTTGGGATGGCGGCCTTGCGAAATCACCTTGGCAGTGATGGTGACGCCGACGAGAGTGGGAGTGCCGATTTTCACGCTATCGCCTTCGCCGACCATCAACACCTGGTCCAGGGAGATTTCAGTGCCCACATCAGCCGGTATCTGTTCTACTTTGATTTTTTCGCCAGCAGCAACACGATACTGCTTGCCGCCGGTTTTTATGACCGCATACATGTTGGACTCCAAAAATAGTTCTAAAGAACCGGCTATGATAATGGTCAAGCGCGGCCAGGTCAATAAGCATGATAGTTCGTTGACGCAAGCCGGGCGCCTGCCTACCATCGCCGTCCCGCTTCCGGAATTGCCGCCTTGAACCTCCCCGCCCTCTATGCCCTGATCGCCGATGACATGCAGGCTGTCGATACGGTCATCCGCGAACGCCTGTATTCGGACGTACCCCTGGTCCGGCAGGTTGCCGAATACATCGTCGCCGGCGGGGGCAAGCGCATGCGCCCCGCCCTGCTGCTGCTGTCCGCCGGCGCCGTCGGTTACCAGGGTCGCCAGCATCTCGAACTGGCTGCGGTGGTCGAGTTCATCCATACCGCCACATTGCTCCACGACGACGTGGTGGATGAGTCATCCCTGCGCCGCGGCCGGGATACCGCCAATACCGAATTCGGCAACGCGGCCAGCGTGCTGGTCGGCGATTTCCTTTATTCGCGCGCCTTCCAGATGATGGTGGGGGTCGGCAACATGCGCGTCATGCAGGTGCTGGCCGATGCCACCAACATCATCGCCGAAGGCGAGGTGTTGCAGTTGATGAACTGCCACAACGCCGATATCGATGTCGAGGACTATCTGCGCGTGGTGCGCTACAAGACCGCGAAATTGTTCGAGGCTGCGGCCCGGCTGGGCGCCATCGTCGGCGCTTCCAACCCGGCCATCGAGGCGGGCCTGGCGGACTACGGCATGCATCTGGGCACCGCCTTCCAGATCATCGACGACGTGCTGGATTACTCGGGCGAGGAAGGCGAGATTGGCAAGCATCTGGGCGACGACCTTGCCGAGGGCAAGCCGACCTTGCCCCTGATCCATGTCATGAAGGCCGGCCGGCCCGACCAGTCCGCATTGGTGCGCAGTGCCCTGGAGCAGGGCGGGCGCGAGGCGTTTGCGGAAATCATCAAGGCCGTGCAGGCAACCGGCGCACTGGAGGTTGCCAGGGGCGTGGCGGAGGGCGAGGCGAATCTGGCCAGGCAGGCAATCAACGTGTTGCCGGACACTAATTTCCGGGAGGCTCTGATACAATTGTGCGGATTCGCAATCGCGCGGCGACATTGATCCAAGTTCTGCCTGGCAAAGCCCCTCTGGCCTGGCTGTTCGGGCCGGTGTCCAGGCCGGATTGCGGACGCGTCGGGGTGTAGCTCAGCCTGGTAGAGTACTGCGTTCGGGACGCAGGAGTCG
>CAYYHO010000050.1:0-9068 GCA_964471725.1 uncultured Methyloversatilis sp.
CGGAAGAGGCGCCGATGCGCTACATGCTCGGCGAGAAATACGTCATGGCGATGACGAAGCTCGCCGAGTCGGACAACGCCAAGACCATCCTCATCCCCGGCGATCTGCAGGAAACCTTGCGTTCGGTGCTCGGTCGCTCCCGCGGAGCAACGGGTTGAGCGCTCACCTGCAGAAAGGCGGCGCGGGTTTGCGCCGCCTCTGGAATGCGTTCTTCTACTCCTGCGCCGGGCTCCTGGCCGCGTGGCGCCATGAAGCCGCCTTTCGCCAGGAAGTGCTGCTGGCCGTCGTTGCCATCCCGCTGGCCCTCTGGCTGGGCGCCGATGGTATCGAGCGCGCCCTCCTGGTGGGCAGCATCCTGCTCATCCTGATTGTCGAATTGCTGAATTCGGCCCTTGAAACGCTGGTCGACCGCGTCTCGCTCGAACACCACGAACTTTCCGGCCGCGCCAAGGACATCGGTAGTGCGGCGGTGCTACTGGCTTTGGCGAACGCGCTGGCCGTCTGGGGGTTCCTGCTCGTCCCGCGCCATTTCCCCTGATCCGAACGGCAAGCGCGCCCCCGTCAGTCTCGCCAATGCCAGGCTGAGCGCCCACGCCCACCAGGCCGACCACAGGGTGTGCGAGAGGAAGTGCGCTCCTTGCGCCATGCGTGCCAGGCCCATCGCCAGACCGAGTGTCAGCGCGAAGATCAGGATCCGACGCGACACTCCTCGCAGGCTGGCACCCAGCGCCAGCGCCCAGGCCAGCCAAGCCAGTCCGCCGGAGGCGTGCCCGGCCGGGAAACACATGCCCTGGGCGATGTCTCTGCGGGCATGCTCCAGCAGTCCGACATAGGGCGCATAGCCGCCGAAGTCAACGATGTCCCACGGGCAGTGGCGGTAAGTAAGCTGTTTCAGTGCGGCGCTGGTGAGCGGGATCAGCAGCGTGCCGGCCATCGCCAGCAGCGCATTGCGCGGCGGCAGCCAGGCGAGCTTGCCGCGCAAGCCCAGCACACCGACGCCGCCGGCGGCCATCAGCAGCACGTAATTGGCCTGCTTGAGGCCATGGTACATGATCTGGTCGAAAAACCAGTGGCGCCGCAACGGGAAGTCGCCGAGGGCAGGATCGAAGAAAAAACCTTCGAGCCAGAGGTCGAGCCTCGAGTACTCGAAAGTCAGCAACAGGGCCACGGCCAGCATGGCCATCATCAGGAGCTGGCGCGACCACCAGTTGGCGGCGTTGGCGGCATCGATGGCGGGGTTCATCGCGATCAGCCGCGGCAGCCGCGCGTCAGGTCGAGGGCAGGATCGTAGGCGCGGGTATCGATGTCGAGCATGCCGAGCACGGTATGGAACAGGTTGTCGTGGGATGCCGGCTGGCGCGCGCGCTGGCCGAGACAAGCGGAATCCACGGCGAAGCTTTTGGCATAGCCGGGCGACAGCCACATGACCAGCGGTACCTTTTTCTGCACCGCCGGCGCAATGGCATATGGCATCCCGTGCAGGAACAGATTGTTTTCCCCGAGCGACTCGCCATGGTCGGAGACGTACAGCATGACGGTGTCGTGCGTGGCGGCATGGCGCTGCAGGAAGGCGATGGTCTGTGCCAGCACATGATCCGTATACAACAGGGCATTGTCGTAGGCATTGACGATCTGCTCGTTGCTGCACTTGCCGAGATCGGTGTTTTCGCAGGCGGGCGTGAACTGCCGGTATTGGTCGGGATAGCGCTGGTAATAGGCGGGGCCATGATTGCCGATGGTGTGCAGGACGATTATCTGGTTGGCCTGGCGCTTGCCGATGATCTCATCGAGCCCGTCGAGCAGGGCCTCGTCGAAGCAGCGCCCGCTTGCGCACAGCGATGGCGACCGGCCGGCCTCGGTGCGCGTTTGCGTCAGCCCGTCGCAGACGCCCTTGCAGCCGGACTGGTTGTCCTTCCAGAGCACGTCGATGCGCGCATGGTCGAGGACATGCAGCAGGGACTCGCTGCCGCGGATGCGTTTCTCATCGTAGTCGCGTCGCCCGACGGCGGAAAACATGCAGGGCAGGGAAACCTCGGTATTGGTGCCGCAACTGGTGACATCGGCAAAATTCAGCACATCCAGCCCCGCCAGTTGCGGCGTGGTCTGGCGGGCGTAGCCGGACAATCCCCAGTTGGCGGCGCGCGCGGTTTCGCCGACGACGATGACCAGCAGCACCGGCCGCTGGCGCTGTTGCCAGGATGCACCCGGATGGGCATCGGCGCCCACCGGCAGACGCGCACGCGAGGCAGCCTGCGCATCGCTGCTGGCTACCCGTGCCAGCGAATACACCAGGTTGAGCGGTGTGATCTGGTAGCGCAACTCCTTGTGGTTGCGCATCAGCGCCGCGAAGTCCTTGAAGATCAACGCCAGGGCGCCGAGCAGGAGGAACAGCGCCAGTCCGATGCAGGCGGCGCGGCGCAAGGCCGCTTTCGGCAAGGGCGCGCGTACCAGGTTGATGCGGCTCAGAAACAGGATGGGCAGTCCCGCCATGAACAGCAGATAGGGCAGCATGTCCCAGGCAAACAGTTCGCGCGCTTCCGGATAGTCGGTGCGTAGGGCGTTGCGGAGCATGTCCGGATCCAGGTAAACCCCGTATTTCTCCATGAAGTAGGCGGCGCATGCCGTGGCCAGGGTAAGCAGGCCGAGCACCGGCAGGTATGACCAGCGCGTCAACAGGAACAGCAGCAGCAGGAACTGCAGCGCAGCCAGGAGCACGAACAGGCCTGCGACGAATGACAGGTCATGCCACTGCGAGAGATCGTGGCCAGCCAGGACGGATTGCCAGAAGTTGCGGTTGCCGGCCAGGGTGAAGAACAGGCTGAAACCGAGCGCCAGGAGTTCGGGACGAATAGCGAAGCGCAGGCGTTGCCACTGCGAAAGTAACGAGAGTTGCATGCCAGGGAACTTTGCAAAAATTCCAGGATAGCAATGGCGGCGTGAGCGCCCCGTGAGGGGGCTGTGAGGAAATTGTGAGGTGGCCAGCGCCCGGGTCAGAGCCTGCGCAGGCTGGCGCCGAAATCGATTTGCATTTCCGCACCGCCGGCGGGCCGGTTCGCTGCGTGCAGGGCCCATCCGCAGGCCTTGCAGACGTGCTGCACGATGGCCAGCCCCAATCCATGCCCTGTCAGACTCCTGCCGCGTTGTGCGGATTCGAACAGCCTGTCCAGCACATCCTGGGCGAAGCCTGGGCCGTGGTCGCCGACGATCAGCCGGCTGCCGGCCAGGCGACAGTCGATGCGGCCGGATTCGTCGTGGCGCAGGGCGTTTTCGAGCAGGTTGCGCAACACCAGGGCCAGCAGGGCCGGGTCGCAATGGACGACGGCGCCTGCGGGCACCTGCAGGTCGAGCGTGGCGCCGCCGCCATGCTGGGTCAGCAGCGGTGGCCAGGTTTCGTCGATGGCTTGTGTCAGGCTTTGATCTTCCTGCAGGTCCGGTTGTATCTGGCGCGCCAGCAACAGCAGGCTGGCGGTGAGGCGGTTGATGCGGTCCACCGCATCGATGATGCCGAGCGCCCGCTTGCGTGCAGCGGCATCGAGTCCGGGCAGGGTCGCCAGCAATTCGGCGTCGGTGCGAATGGCGGTCAGGGGCGTGCGCAGTTCGTGCGAGACGTCCGCCGTGAAATTGCGTTCCCGTTCGAGGTCCTGCTCGTGTCGTGCGGCATAGCGATCGAGCGCACGGGCCACGGCAAGCACCTCATGGTCCATCCCGGCTTGCGCGAAGCGTTCGCCCGCATCGCCCTGCGCGACACGCCGTGCCAACTGGTCGAGGTGCGCGGTGAGTTGTTTCGACAGCAGCAGGATGACCAGCAGGAAGACACCGGCGAGGACGCTGCCGCTCACCAGCATGCCGAAGCCGAGCGTCCGCAGCCGGGTCTCGTGCTCCTCGACATCGTAGGTCAGGACATAGCGGTGCTGGCCGTCCTGACGCACGGCAATGTGCAGTTCGCGGCCGCCTTCATGTATCTCGTGGTTGCCGATCGGCAAGGCGGCGAGACGGGCGGGTACCGTTGCGCTCGACTCGCCCGGGCCGATGCGGTAAAGCTGCATGTCGGGCGTGTTGGGTGCGGCAAAGTCGGCCGCGTCGCGCGACAGGGCGATGCTGTAGGCGAGTTGCTGGTCGAGGACCTGGTCGATCAGGTCTTCTTCCGTTTCTTCCAGCGTCAGCCAGGCCGCGCCGGTCTGGGCCAGCACGATCGCCAGCAGCAGCAGGGCGCCTGCCAGCACGATGCGCTGGCGCAGGCCGGACGCCCTGGCGGGGCCAGCCGTATCAACGGACGCCGAGTTTGTAGCCGAGGCCATGCAGATTGACGATTTCGACGCTGCAGGTTTCGCCGAGCTGGCGGCGCAGGGTATGCAGCAGGCTGCGCAGGTTGTCGCTGGATTCCTGCTCGTGTCCCCAGATTTCCAGTTCCAGTTCGCGGCGGCTGAAGGCGCGCCCAGGGTGGGGGAGCATGACCGCCAGCAGTCGCAGGGCCTTGGGCGGCAGCCGCACGGCCTCGCCGTCGCGGCGCACTTCCTGTGCGCTGGCATCGTATGCCAGATTGCCCAGGCGCCAGCTGCCCGTATCTTCGCGCAGCTTGCCGCGCCGGGCGATGGCGTCGAGGCGGGCTTCGACTTCCTGCAGCGCGAAGGGCTTCAGCAGGTAGTCGTCGGCGCCGGCATCGAAGCCGGTCAGCTTGTCCTGCAGCGTGTCGCGTGCGGTGAGCACCAGGATCCACAGGTTGTTGCCCTGCGCGCGCAACTCGCGCACCAGGGACAGGCCGTCGCCGTCCGGCAGTCCGCGGTCGATGATGATTGCCTCGAACTGTGCCTGGGCCAGCCGCTGGCCGGCGCCTCGGCATGAGTGGGCGTAATCGCAGGCGTGGCCCTTCATTTCGAGGTAGTGCACGAGATTCTCGGCAATATGGGTATCGTCTTCGACGATCAGGATGCGCATGACAGATTTCGGGGATGGCGCAAACGCCAGGCGGCTGCAAAGAGTAGCAGACCGATGGCGGCCGAGGTAGTGGCCAGGGGCAGCAGACTGCCGTCATGGCCGATGCCGACCCAGGTGCCGGTCAGCAGGGCGGCCAGCATGGTGAAGAAGCCCAGCAGGCCGGCAGCCGCGCCGGCCTCGCGCGGAAAGGGCGCCACTGCGCCGGCCTGGGCGCAGGGATTGGTGATGCCGTGGGCGCCCATCGTCAGGAACTGGCACAGCAGCACCACCGCCCAGTGATGGATGCCGGCCCATACGAGGGTCACGAACAGGAGGCCGGAAAACAGGGAGATGCCGACCCCGACCGGCAGGGTTCTGGCAATGCCGATACGGACGAGCAAATGGCGGCAGACCAGGGTGCCGAGCAGGTAACCGGAAACACCGAAGGCGAAGCCGTATCCATAGACTTCGGTGGAGACGCCCAGCACGTCGATCAGCACGAACGAGGAACCGGATATGTAGGTGAAGATCGCTGCATACGAAAGTGCGCCTGGCAGCGCATAGGCCCAGAAAAAGTCGGCGCTGGCGATACGGCGATAGATGCCGAGCAGCTTGCGCAGGCGCATGGCATCCAGGTTCGGGTGCCGGTTGGTTTCCCGCAGCAGCCGCCAGGCGGCGAGTGCGAGCACGATGCAGAACAGCGTGTGGAAGACGAAGGCGGCGCGCCAGCCGTACCAGACCTGCAGGTAGCCGCCCAGGATCGGCCCGGCCAGCGGGGCCAGCGACAGCAAGGAACTGGCGCGGGCGATGATCTTGGCGCCCTCGGCAGGCGCATACTCGTCGCGGATCAGCGCCCGGGCGACGACGATGGCCGTGCAGCAGCCGATGGCCTGGACGAAGCGGGCGCCGATCAGCAGGCCGAGGCCCGGCGCCAGCGCGCAGGCGAGGCTGGCAGCGGCATAGATCGCCAGGCCCGACAGCAGCACCGGACGTCGGCCGTAACGGTCCGAGAGCGGGCCGC
Source organism: uncultured Methyloversatilis sp. (assembly GCA_964471725.1). Classification (GTDB taxonomy): domain Bacteria; phylum Pseudomonadota; class Gammaproteobacteria; order Burkholderiales; family Rhodocyclaceae; genus Sulfuricystis. The sequence continues at coordinate 5,936 of CAYYHO010000050.1, forward strand.
TGATCAGTTGGGCGGCCCCGAAGCCGATGACGAACAGGGACAGGGTTTGCTGCACCGCAGCCGGCGTGACGCCGAAATCGGTCGCCAGATGGGGCAGGGAGGCGAGATAGAGGTCGGTCGACAGGGGCTGCAGCATTAAACAGCCGACGATCAGCCCGAGCAGGACGTTGGGGTTCATAGTCTCACCTCTCCCACCCTCCCCTCCATAAGGGGAGGTGACTGGGGTTCGCCGCTGACGCGGCTCCGCGTTGATGTTTGTCGCCGCCTTGGGGCGGCCCGGCGGCGGCTCAAACCTTGTCCCGCATCAAGCGGGCTTTTTCCCGTTGCCAGTCGCGCTGCTTGTCGCTTTCCCGTTTGTCGTACTGCTTCTTGCCTTTGGCAAGGCCGATTTCCAACTTGATGCGGCCTTTCGCGAAGTGCAGGTTGAGCGGCACCAGCGCGTAGCCGGCGCGTTCCACCTTGCCAATCAGCTTGCTGATTTCGCGGGCGTGCATGAGCAGCTTGCGGGTGCGCACAGGATCGGGCTTGACATGCGTCGAGGCGGTGGTCAGCGGGCTGATATGGCAGCCGATCAGCCACAACTCGGCCTGCTTGATGATGACGTAGGCTTCCTTCAGTTGCGCGCGGCCGGCACGGATCGACTTGACTTCCCAGCCTTCGAGCACCAGCCCGGCCTCGAAGCGTTCCTCGATGAAATAGTCGTGGAAGGCTTTCTTGTTTTCGGTGATGCTCATGGACTGCTCATGGACAAATCGGCTGGGGAAAAGCTGCGCGCGTTAGAATCCGTCCATTCTAATGCAGCACCCCCGCTCCGGCTCCTTCATGGCACTTGTCGAAAAATCGGTGTTGATCCCGCGCACGGCCGAACAGATGTTCGAACTGGTGGATCGCGTCGAGGACTACCAGAAATTCCTGCCCTGGTGCGGTGGCGCCGACCTGATTTCCCGTACGGCCGAGCGTACGGTGGCGCGCATCCATGTCAATTACCATGGCATCAAGGCGGCCTTCGCCACGGAAAACGCCAAGGATCCGCCCCACTCGATGAAGATCGCCCTGCGCGAGGGTCCGTTTCGCCGCCTCGACGGCGGCTGGCGATTCGTCGCCCTCGGCGATGCCGGCTGCAAGGTTGAGTTCAGGCTGCATTACGAGTTTTCCAGCAAGGTGCTGGAAAAGGCGCTGGGGCCGGTATTCGGCTTCATCGTCGACACTTTCGTCGATTCCTTCGTCAAGCGCGCCAACCATGTCCATGACTGACAGCATCCGCGTCGAGGTGACCTACGCCCGCGCCGAGCGGCAGGATGTCGTTCCGCTCACCCTGCCGGCGGGCGCCACCCTGCAACAGGCCATCGAGGCTTCGGGCCTGCTGGCGAAACATCCGGAAATTGATCTCGCCAAGGGCAAGTTCGGCATCTACAGCAAGCTGGCCCGGCTGGACACGGCCTTGCGCGACCAGGACCGGGTGGAAATCTACCGGCCGCTGATCGCCGATCCCAAGGAGGTCCGCAAGCAGCGCGCTGCCGAGGGCAAGGTCATGAAGAAGGGCGGCGGGCCGGTCGAGGAATGATCAGTTTTCCGCGACCTTGGGCGGCGCGCACCACTCGCTGACCAGTTTGCGCGCCTTGGCGACCTCGGCATCCCGTGCCGGACCTACGAGGGCCTTGCGCTTGCCATCCGCGCCGATGATGAAATCGACCTGTCCGGCCTCAAGGGCCGCCAGGTTTCCCTTGGCCTGGCGGCAATTGTCGGCGTACTGGGCGGCACGCTTTTGTTCGGATTCCGATTTCTCGACGGCTTCCTGCTTTTGCTGCCGCTGTTCATGGGCGTTCATCTGTCTTTCATTGAACGCCTTGCGCTCGGCTTCGGCGTCCACCGGCGGCGGCGGCGCCAGTTTGCGCGAAGCGGCCTGGCGCTCGACAGGGGGCCGATCTCCGTAATGAACCTTGCCGTCGGCGTCTTTCCAGGAATAGACCTGCGCTTGCCCGCTAGCCGGGAGAGTGGCGCAGAGAATCAGCGCAAGCAGGGTGGCGTGACGGCTGGCAGGCATGGCGAATTCCTCTGGTCAATCGGGCTGGCTGGTTTGCCCAGGTAACTGCTGGATCGTATAATACTTCGTTGTTTCTGCTGCTGTGCTTGATGCCTCCGAATCGGCTGTCAACCTTCACTGAAACGGTATTTAAGTACAAGGAAAACAACATGCGACTCATCCAGAAGGCCCTCACCTTCGACGACGTACTCCTGATTCCCGCCCACTCGGCGATTCTTCCCCGCGATGTTTCCCTGGCGACCCGCCTGACCCGCAAGATCCAGCTGAACATGCCGTTGGTATCGGCGGCGATGGATACCGTCACCGAGGCTGGCCTGGCGATTGCCCTGGCGCAGGAAGGCGGCATCGGCATCATTCACAAGAACCTCGACCCGAAGGCGCAGGCCGCCGAGGTGGCGAAGGTCAAACGCTACGAATCGGGCGTGGTGAAGGACCCGATCACGATTCCGCCGACGATGACGGTGCGCGAGGTGCTCGCCCTGACCCGCATCCACAAGATCTCCGGGCTGCCGGTGGTCGACAACGGCAAGGTCGTCGGCATTGTGACGAACCGTGACCTGCGTTTCGAAACGCGGCTGGACGCAACGGTCGGCAACATCATGACGCCGCGCGAGCGCCTGGTGACGGTCAAGGAAGGCGCCGGTACCGACGAGGCGCAGGCGCTGATGCACAAATACCGGCTCGAGCGCGTGCTGGTGATCAATGACGCCTGGGAACTGCGCGGGCTGATGACCGTCAAGGACATCCAGAAGTCAACGGAACATCCGCTGGCCGCCAAGGACGAACACGGCCGCCTGCGCGCCGGTGCGGCGGTGGGGGTCGGCGAGGGTACCGAGGAGCGCGTCGCCGCGCTCGCCGAGGCCGGCGTCGATGTCATCGTCGTCGATACCGCGCACGGTCATTCGCAGGGCGTTCTTAAGCGCGTCGAATGGGTCAAGAAGAACTTTCCCGCTGTCGAGGTGATCGGCGGCAACATCGCGACGGGCGACGCCGCGCGCGCATTGGCCGATCATGGCGCCGACGCCGTCAAGGTGGGCATCGGTCCCGGCTCGATCTGCACAACGCGCATCGTCGCCGGCGTCGGCGTGC
>CAYYHO010000051.1:0-9017 GCA_964471725.1 uncultured Methyloversatilis sp.
TGCTGGCGGCCGCGGCGGTCATACTGATCGGTACCGAGGCCTTCCAGGTCAAGGGCTGATCGAGCTGGAACCTGCAAACGGGGCATCCTCGGATGCCCCGTTTTTTATGGGACGGCTGACTCTCACCGAAGCAGGCACGAATGCTTGCGATCCTTTGTCATTTTTTCAAGTAAGCTGCCTTCATGACATTTTCCCGTATCCTGCTCTGCGTCGATGGCGAGGCGCACACAGAAACAGCTGTGACACTGGGCTTCGATCTGGCACGTAGGCATGGCGCACAACTCGATGCGCTTTATGTCGTCGATCCCTACCTGAAAAAATTCACCAACGAGATTTACGCGGTTAACCGCGACGCGTGCCGCGAACATCTCGACCGCAGCCTAGCCGCGGAAGGTGAGGCGGCGCTCGATCGGTTGATGGCGCGCGCAGCCGCTGCCGGCATGACGGTCGGCCGCCTGCTGGTAGCGGGTCTACCCGAAGAAGTGATCCCCGATCTGGTGAAGACGAACGGCTACGACCTGGTGGTGTTGGGCGGCAAGCGTTTCAGCGGGCGCTACGAGCGGTGGACCTCGCGTGACCTGCCCGGCCGGCTGGATGGCAAGCTTGCCGTTCCGGTGTTGCTCGCCCGTGTCTGAACCCCAGTTCGAGCGCAGCCTGATGGTGGCGGCTTCGCCGCAGCAGATGGCGCAGTTCTTTGCCGATGGCGAGGCCTGGTTTCGTCTCAATCCTGAATGGGAAGTACTGGCGCTGGAAAAGACCGGCGCCGAACGCAGCTTGAAGGTGCGCTATGAGCGCAGCGAGGCGGAGGCCGAGTACCGTCTCGCCAGCGCCGACTTTTCGCCGACGGGGGGCGCAGTCGAGCTTGCCGGCGAGGCACCCCGGTCGATCACCCTGAGCTGGGAGAGGCAGGACGAAAAACTGACGCGCCTCGGCTATCGGGAAACGTTTGCGGAGGCAGTCGAGGACGCACGCCGGGCCGAACTCAATCTTTGGCTGGATGCCGCATCCGGTTATCTCACGCTGGCAGCGCGACGGGATTTCAAGGCGCGTCTGGGCCGCTGGTTGCTGGACCGGTTCTGGCTGCGCATGAGCCCGATGTCACGGCGCATCGCGCTGCTCATCGTCGGCATGGAAGCGCTGGCCCTGCTGCTGTTCATCGCGGTATTGCTGATCTACAAATTCTTCGGGTGAGCGCTCGCCGACCCGGATAGCCGCCATCACGGCAAGCCGTCGGCTTCTTTACAGGCGATGATGATCTTCTCGACCAGTTCGTCGAGTTCGATGGGTTTCAGGCAGTAGTCGCTGGCGCCATGTTCGAGCCCCTGGATGCTGGCCTGCAACGAGGCGTGCCCGGTCAGCATGACGACCGGCAATTGCGGCGACTGGCGCTTGATGCGCCGCAGGCATTCCATTCCATCGGTGTTGCTCAGCATGACATCGAGCACCACGGCATCCGGCCAGCCCTCGGCGACGATCGGCATTGCTTCGCCACACCGGGTAGCAGTTTTGACGTCATAACCACGCCGCCGTAGTCGACGCGAGGTCGTTTCGAGGAATTCTTCCTCGTCATCGACCAGCAGAATGTGTTTAGGTTGCTTCATTTGCGGTTCAAAGTGTGCTGCGGGCAAGGCGCTCCATTTAATGGGCCCCGCGAATATTTTAATGGCGTGCTACTTCAGATTATTCTAACATTCCTTGCCCTTGAGAAAGAGCTGCAGGCATAGCAGCAATTGCAGGTCGATCTGTCCGTCCTGCCAAGGGTTATGCGTGGTTTCCGCTGACACGGATTTCTCGGGGCCCCCCCCCGACTTGTGGATATTTTATTACCGATCCTGCGGGAGTTCCCGGAAGTGGAGGGTCGGTCCGGGTTCAATAATCGTCATGGCCGGGTTGAGTCAGTCTAGGGTTTTCAGTCCTTTATCGGGTCTTCCGGTAAGGGCGCGCGCGCGCCCGTGAATGCCGTGTCAGCCACTGCGGAAAAGTCCTCCGGCCACCAGCGCGCAGAACTGCGCGACGCCTACTACACGCGGCAGAAATACCTGTTTGCAATGGTGTTCGTTGTCGTGTCGATCGTTCCGCTGCTGATCCTCAACTACAACTCGGCGCGTTTTTACCGTGCATCCTGGATCGAAAAAACTTCGACCGAACTTTCCAACCTGGCCAGAGATCGCAAGGAAATCATCGATCGCTTTCTGAATACCCAGGAAGACCAGCTCGCAGCCTTTCTTTCCCTTTACAGCCTGCAGGAGCTGCGTGAAGGCAAGCGGCTGGAGTCGCTGTTCTCCGCATTGGGACGCAGCGGCGTGATCACCGACATTGGTGTGATCGACCGTTTCGGCAATCATCTGGCCTATCTGGGCCCTTTCGAAAAGGAGCTTGCCGGCAGGAATTACGCCGAAGCCGAGTGGTTCGCCGAGGTCATGCACAGCGGTCGCTATGCCAGCGATGTGTTTGCCGGCTATCGCAAGGTACCCCACCTCGTGGTTGCGGTGGCAAACCAGAAACGAACCCGGATATTGCGGGCCACGATCAACTCGGCCTTGTTCAACAGCCTGCTGGAAAGCGCCAATGTCGGGCCGGGGGGCGATGCCTTCATCGTCAATCGGCGCGGAGAGCTTCAGACGCCCAGCCGTCTGGGCCGCAAATCGATTTCTCCGGCAGAACTCGAACACTATGCCGGGCTGGCGTATTCGGATGACCTGGCCGTCTGGCAGGGGGACCGCATCCATGGCGCCGCCATCCTCAATAACGGGCAGTGGCTGCTGGTACTTGAAACCAATGTGGCGGCTTCCCTTGCTTCCTACGACAAGGCGCGGCGACTCGACACGGCGCTGGTGGCGTTTGCCGCCGCCATGATCATCCTGGTCGCCGTGCTGCTGACTCATTCGATGGTGGGTCGCCTGGCGCGCGCCGAGCGCGAACGCAGCATGCTGACGAACCAGGTTGGCGAGGTGGAAAAGCTTGCGTTGATCGGCCGTTTGTCGGCCAGCGTGGCGCATGAAATCAACAACCCCCTGCAAATCATTTCCGATCAGGCCGGGCTGATCGATGAACTCATGGACGACGAGGCTCCTGCCGCCATGGTCAATTACACCGATTACCGCCGGGCGATCGGCAAGATTCGCAACCAGGTCGGCCGTACGCGCACGATCACGCACCGACTGCTCGGCTTTTCGCATTCCTATGACAATGCCTGGGCTATCACCGACATCAACCAGGCCGTCGAGGAAACTGCTGCCCTGCTGGAACATGAGGCCCAGCGCCAGCGCATAGTCATCATGCGCAGTTATCAGGAAGGGCTTCCTGAAATTCACACCGATGTCAGCCAGTTCCAGCAGGTCATCCTGAACATCCTGCATAACGCCATGGATGCCATTGGCAATGACGGCAAGATCGAGATCACCAGCCGTCAGGAGGGCGCGTTCGTGGTGGCTGAATTTTCCGATTCCGGTCCCGGGCTGTCCGCCGAGGTACTGGGGCATATGTATGACCCGTTTTTCACCACCAAGCCGAAAGGCAAGGGTACCGGGCTTGGCCTGTTCATCTCGCGCGATATTCTGGCGCGCTTGGGTGGCGAAATGATTGCGGGCAATCGCAAGGAAGGCGGAGCGGTATTTACCGTGCGCATGCCGGTGGTAGTCCTGAAGGATCTGCCAGACACGGCGGCATGATGTGTCGGTCATGATTTCGGGTAACGCAATTTCTCAACGCTTGATTCAGTAACAACTCTTGGGGGAGGCAGTGCAATGAAGGTGCTACGGCAGTTCTACGATTTGATGATGTACGGGGCGCGCAGCTACGCGAAGTGGGATATCGACACCTCGCAGCGGATACTCCACGACCGCCGCCGCATGGCGATTCTGGGCTTGCTGATGCTGCCCATCCTGCTGATTGGCGTGGCGTTTGCCGATCAGGTCGGCGAGGCCTTGCCGAGCATGCTCGGCAGCAAACAGGCCTATGGCCCGGCTTACTACACGACGACCATTTTCCTGGCTTCGATTGCGGTCGGTGTGGTTGCCGGCCTGATTACCGGCTGCATCGGCGCCGGAGGCGGCTTCATCATCGCCCCGGCTTTGATGAGTGCCGGCGTCAAGGGCATTCTCGCCGTGGGTACCGACCTGTTCCACATCTTTGCCAAGGCCATCATGGGCAGCGTGCTGCACCGCAAGCTCGGCAACATCTCGGTGTCGCTCGCCATCACCTTCCTGATCGGCTCGATTGCCGGTGCGACCCTGGGCGGCTACATCAACCGTACCCTGTATGAATTGAACCCAGTGCTTTCCGATGCCTTCATCACGACGATTTACGTATTCCTGCTGGGTTTCCTCGGCTTCTATGGTTTGACGGACTACTTCAGGATGCGCAAGGCAGCGGCGGCTCCGGCCCGCTCGGCAGCAGCCGCCAAGACCCATGAGACGCCCCACCAGACGGGGACCAGCGAGCCGATCACCGGTCTGGCCATGAAGGTGCAGTCGGTCAACCTGCCGCCGATGATTCATTTCGATGAGGGCGTGGTGCCGGGCGGCCGCAAGGTTTCCGCGCATTTCCTCGTTATCAGCGGCTTCATCGTCGGCATCGCCGCTGCCATCATGGGCGTCGGCGGCGGTTTCCTGACCTTCCCGATCTTTGTCTATGTCCTCGGCGTTTCGGCATCGACTACGGTGGGTACGGACATCCTGCAGATTGTGTTCACCGCCGGTTATGCCGGCATCGGCCAGTACGCCATCTACGGATTCATTTTCTACACGCTGGCGATGGGCATGCTGCTGGGCTCCCTGTTCGGCATCCAGATCGGCACCCTGGTCACCAAGGTCGTTTCCGGCGTCACCATTCGTGGTTTCTTCGCGCTCGCCGTGATGTCCGCGTTCGTCAACCGGATTTTCGCGCTGCCCGGCAAGCTGGCCAGCATGGGCTATATCCCGATGAGCGCCGAGACCGGGCAACTGGTCGAACGCATCGGCATCGGCATTTTCTTCATCGCGCTGGGCAGTTTCACGGTCTGGGTGTTCTGGACCTTCTTTGCCAACATCAAGACGCTCAAGCAGGAGGACTGATCATGATTCACGACAAAAAAGAATTCGGCATGGGCCTTGCGCTGATGGCGGGATTTTTCATCGTCCTGTTCGCCATCTTTAGCCCGCTGCTGGAAGGCGGCAAGAACACCATCGATTACCTCGACGGCGTCTTCAACTCCATTTCCAAGAACTCGGCTTATTACATTCCCGAACTTGCCGAAAAGGGCGAGAAGCATGCTGGAACGGCCGTGACCCTGAGTGTTTCCGCTGCGGACGAGGGGCAGGCTGAGCGGATGCAGAAACTGTTCTCGGCTGCCGGCGCCACGGTGGCGGCCGAAGGGACGAAGCTGACGGTGAGCGGCGACCTTGGCCTGTTGCTTGCCGGTGTGCTGGCCGATGCCGATTTGTTGTTCAAGAACGAAGGGGCGAAAATCAAGGAAAAGTATGACCTTGAAGCGAAACGCGCCCTCTACGACTGGCATCGTGCGCTCTCCGCCATTGCCAAGGATCTGGACCGCCAGGGCAAGTTTCCCGAAGGCAAGATAGTCCGCGATGTGCAGACCAAGGGTGTCGAGCCAGCCTACAATTACTTCGGGATCGAGGCGATACCGATGGGCAACATGCTGTGGGTTGTGCTGTTTGCGCTGGTCGGCTACGTGGCTTACACCATCTGGTACGGCTACGCCATCCTGTTCCTCTTCGAAGGCTGGGGGCTCAAGCTGGAGCATTAAAGGCCCTGCCGAGCGAGGCGATGCATCCGGTTGCCTCGCTACGGTTGTGCTGGCATTTTCGCGGGCCGGAGAGCATAGTCTCCCCGGCCCTATTCATTTCCCGACCGAGCTATTCATGTTCGAGTTTTTCGCCCGGCTGTTCAAGCCCCGCCCCAAACTCGGGGCCGAAGAAATCCAGTCCGCTTTCCGCGAGCACTTCCGCAATTTTCGCGCCCTGCTGACGGCCAACAACAATGCCCTCGAGTTGATGTCCTCGGCGGAGGAGATGCTCCATTCCGGCAAGCCGTTCGGCATGGCTTTCGTGCGCGGCGAGATGACGGCTTTGACGGTGAACGTGTACAAGATGGTACACAGCCTGGCGATCCTGTCGGATGGCCGCTATCGCGGTCTTTACGATCAGTTCGCCCTCATCACCGCCGAGATCGAGACCATCCTGTCGCGGCAGCCGGTCGTCGCGGGCACGACCCAGATTCTCGATCTTGACGACATCGACCGCAGCGTCGTCGACCAGGTGGGGCCGAAGATGGCCAACCTCGGCGAGATGCGCAAATACCTCGGATTGCGCATCCCCGACGGTTTCGCCGTCACGGCCGCGGCTTCGCGGCATTTCATGGAATCGACCCACATCCAGAACGAGATCAACCGCCGTCTGAAAACCCTGGATGTTGAAAACCTCGAAGCCCTGTATACCGTCAGCGCCGATATCCAGGCCCTGATCCGCGCAGCGCCGCTGCCGGAAGATCTCGAACAGGCGATCCGCCAGCATTGCGAGCAGCTTGCCGCCCGGACGGGCGGTGCGCTGACCGTCTCGCTGCGCTCCAGCGCCCTCGGCGAGGACAGCATCCAGGGGTCCTTTGCCGGCCAGTACCGCACCCGGCTATGGGTGCGCGCCGAGGACATCGCGACGACCTATCGGGACATCGTTGCCGGCAAGTACCAGAGCCAGGCCATCGTCTATCATCAGCAACGCGGCTACCGGCATCAGGACGTGCTCATGTGCGTCGGCTGTCTGGTCATGATCGACGCCCTCTCCAGCGGCGTCTCCTATTCGCGGCATCCGGACGATCCGGACGGTTCCTGGGTGGTGATCCATGCCGCACGGGGCCGCGGCAGCCAGATCGTCGATGGCAGCGCTGCCTATGATTTGCTGCACGTTGCGCGCGAGGCGCCGCACGCAGTGACGTGGACCCGACTGGCTGATGGCGCCGGCGGCAAGAGCTGCCTGACCGAAGCGCAGGCACGCGAACTGGCGGAGGTGTCGTTGCGCATCGAGGGCCATTTCGGTTCGCCGCAGGACATCGAATGGGCGATCGATCGTGCCGGCGCGCTCTACATCCTGCAGGCCCGGCCGCTTGACGTCGGCATGAACCAGGGGCCCGCCGGGACTGAGGCGGAACTGGAGGTTCCCGGACAGGCGGAAGGTCCGGCGCCGCTGCTGTCGGGCGGTGTCACGGCCAGTCGCGGGGTTGCGGCGGGCGAGGTGTACAAGGTGAATTGCGTCCTCGACATTCTCGAGTTTCCCAAGGGTGCGGTGCTGGTGGTGGAGACGCCTTATCCGGAATGGGCCGTCCTGATCAATCGGGCGGCCGCCGTGGTGAGCGAAACCGGCCAGAGCGCCACCCACCTGGCTACCGTGGCGCGCGAGTTCGGCATCCCGGCACTGTTCGACCTGCCCGGTGCATTCGCCGCCCTCGGGAACGGGCAGACCATCACCGTGTGCGCCAGCGCGCGCCGCATCTACGATGGCCGCATCGAATCCCTGCTCGATGCGGCGCCGCGCCAACCCAACCTGATGGAAGGCAGCCCGATCCACAGCCTCCTCAAGGAAGCGCTGGCCCTGACCACGCCACTTTATCTGACTGCGCCGGATTCCCCCTTTTTCAAGCCTGCTTCGTGCCGCACCCTGCATGACATTACCCGCTTCTGCCACGAGAAGGCGCTCGCCGAGATGTTCAATTTCGGCCGCCGCTACGGCGCGCGGGACAAGTCTGCCAAGCAGTTGTATGTCGTCAATATGCCGTCCCAGTGGTGGGTCATCAACCTCAAGGATGGCTATCGGGAGGACGCCGACCTGTCGAGCCCGTTCATCCGCATCGAGGACATCGTTTCCGAGCCGATGCGGGCGATCTGGCGCGGCATGACGGCCGTGCCCTGGGAGGGCCCGCCGCCGGTCAGCCTGCGCGGTCTCGGCGCCATCATTGCCCAGTCAGCCATGAATCCGCAGCTCGATCCTGCCGTGCGTTCGAACATGAGCGGCCGCAACTACTTCCTGTTGTCCAAGAAATACTGCAACCTGAGCGTCCGCCTCGGCTACCACTTTGCGCTGGCAGAGGCCAACTTTTCCGAGTTGCTCACCGAGTCCTATGTCAATTTCCAGTTCAAGGGCGGAGCAGCCGATGAACGCCGCCGGCGGCGGCGGGTGCGCCTGCTTGGGGAGATGCTGCGCGAACTGGATTTCCGCGTGGACATCAAAAATGATTCCCTCAACGCACGCATCGAGAAGCGGCCGGTAGCCTATCTGAAGGAGCGCCTCGTGGTGCTGGGCTACCTGCTGATTCACACCCGTCAGGTGGACATGGTGATGAACGAGGAAGCCTTCATCCAACGCTATCGGGAAAAGATCCTTGCCGACATCGGCATGATTCGCGCCAGCCTGGCCGAAGAGGCCGCATGAAATGCCGGCAGGCGGCGTCATGCCGTCCTGCCAGCGCCGACTTTTCTAACGGTGTTGCCGGCGGGCGTTCACTTCCGTCACTTGACGAGAATCTGCATGCCGAGCAACGGCCACAGCGTGACCAGCGCGACGCCGAGCACCACCAGCAAAATCACGCTCATGGCGATGCCATGCTTGAAGAACTCGCCGGGCGTGAATTGCTTGGATTCATAAGCGATGGCGTTGGGTGCCGCACCAATCAGCAGGAAGAAGGGCATGCCGGCGGTGACCAGCGAGGCGTAGAAGATCACGTCGGGCGCCACGCCGAGATAGCGGGCAATCACCAGAGCTACCGGCAGAACGATGGCGATGGCGGCGACGTTCATGATGAAGTTGGTCATCACCAGGAGAAAGGCGGAGATGCCCATGACGAAGACCCACCAGTGCGCATCCGTGAGTGCGCCGAGCCATTGCACGGCCATCCACTCGGCTGCGCCGGTTTTCCATAAACAGAAACCGATGCTCATGGCGCCGGAAAACAGCAGGATGATGTTCCAGGGCAGTTCCTCGAGATCCTGCACCTTGAGCACGCCGAAGATGAAGAACAGCAGCGTCGAG
>CAYYHO010000052.1:0-8805 GCA_964471725.1 uncultured Methyloversatilis sp.
CGCAGCATGCGCAGGACGTCGCCGGCAGCTGCGTGCTGGTCACCCAGGAGGGCACGCGTCCGCTGCTGGTGGAGATCCAGGCTTTGGTGGATGCCGCCATGGCCGGCAATCCGCGCCGCCTGACGGTCGGCCTCGATCCGCAGCGCCTGGCGATGCTGCTCGCGGTGCTGCACCGCCATGCCGGCGTGATGTGCGGCGACCAGGACGTCTTCGTCAATGCCGTCGGCGGCGTGCGCATCCAGGAACCGGCGGCCGACCTGGCCGTGCTGCTGGCGATTGTTTCCAGCCTGCGCAACCGGCCGTTGCCGGGCAAGTGGGTTGCCTTCGGCGAAATCGGCCTGGCCGGCGAAATCCGCCCCGCGCCGCGCGGCCAGGAACGCCTCAAGGAGGCTGCCAAGCTCGGCTTCACCCATGCCCTGATCCCCAAGGCGAACGCACCGCGCCAGGCCATCAAGGGCATGACGGTGATGGCGCTGGAGCGGGTCGAAGAGGCTATTGCTCAGATGCGCAACTGGCAGGAGTAACGCGGGCGTTTCCACAGGGTATCCTGCCAGGATGAAACTCGACCTTCAGCGCGCTATCGGGCCGACGGGGTGCTCCGGATCGGGCCGGCGCTTTTTCGGCCCGGAGGACATGGAGGGAGTCGGATACCCGTCATCCTTGGCATGCGCCACGGCGCCCCGTTTCATGCGTCGCGGGTGGCGCGCAGCGCGGTGGAGCAACTGACATGAACACCCTGCGACTCACCCTGCGCATGCTCTGGCGCGACCTGCGTGCCGGCGAATTGACCGTGCTGGCGCTGGCCCTCGTGGTGGCGGTGGCGGCGCTCACCAGCGTCGGTTTCCTGGCCGACCGGGTCGAACGTTCGGTCGAGCGCGAAGCGCACCAGTTGCTCGGCGGCGACCTGCTGCTGACGGCGGATCATCCCTGGCCGGCGGCCTTTCGCGCGGCGGCTGTCCGGCACGGCCTGCGCACCGCCGAGAGCCTCAGCTTCGTCAGCATGGTGGCGAGCCCCGGCGGGGTGCGGCTGGCCGAGGTCAAGGCGGTGTCGGAAGGCTATCCCCTCCGCGGTGCCCTGCGCATTGCGCCGCGCCTGAATGTCGGCGCCGGGCCGACCCAAGCCGACATCCCCCCTGTGGGGGGCAGCGAGCCGGGGTTGCGAGCGCGGGGGGCCAACACAGTCGGCGATGGCGAGACGGCGTCGATTCCGGCGCCGGGCAGCGTATGGCCCGACGAACAGCTGGCCAGCGCGCTCGGGGTGGACCGCGATGCCCGACTGCGCCTCGGCGCAATCGAGCCAGGGGTGGCGGCGATTCTCACCCTCGAGCCGGATCGCGGCATCAACCCGTTCGCGCTGGCGCCGCGCCTGCTCATCAACATGGCCGATGTCGAAGCGACGCAACTCATCCAGCCTGGCAGCCGCGCCCGCTGGCGCCTCCATGTGGCGGGCGAGGGCGCCGCCGTGGCGAAGTTCCGCCAGTGGGCGCAGGCCAATCTGCAGCGCGGCGAGAAGCTCGAAAGCCTCGACAATGCCCGCCCGGAAATCCGCAACATCATCGAGCGCGCGCAGCGCTTTTTGCGCCTCGCGGCGCTGCTGACCGTGGTGCTGGCGGCGGTCGCGGTCGGCATGGCGGCGCGGCGCTACATGCAGCGCCACCTGGATGCCTGCGCGGTGATGCGCTGCCTCGGGGCCAGCGAACGGCAGATCCTGCTGATCCATGGCGGCGAATTCATCCTGCTGGGCCTGGCCGCCACCCTGCTGGGGGGCGTGTTCGGCTATCTGGCGCAGGGCGCCCTGCATCAGCTGCTCGCCGGGCTGGTGGCGGCAGAACTGCCGGCGCCCGGCTGGATGCCTTGGCTGCATGGACTCGCCGTCGGCAGCGTGCTGGTGGCGGGCTTCGTCCTGCCGCCGCTGCTACGCCTCAAGGCGGTGCCGACGGTGCGCGTGCTGCGCCGCGAATGGGGCGCGCATCTTGCTGGAGTCGAACCGCTCTCGGCGGCTTCCTACCTGCTCGGCATGGGCTGCCTGGCCGGCCTGATGCTGTGGATGGCGAACGATGTGCGGCTGGGCAGCGTGGTGCTGGGCAGCTTCCTGCTGGCGGTGGCGGTGTTCGCGCTGGCCGGGCAGGGCCTGCTGGGCCTGATCGGCCGCTTGCCGGCCCGATGGCTGAGCGGGGGCTGGCGCATCGGCCTCGCCAACCTGCGGCGACGTGCCGGGGCGACGCTGGTGCAGGTGGTGGCGCTGGCGCTGGGCCTGACCACGCTGCTGATCCTGACCCTGGCGAAGGACGACCTGATGTCCGCCTGGCAGACCCAGACGCCGCCGGACGCGCCCAACCGCTTTCTCATCAACATCCAGCCCGAGCAGCGGGCCGCCGTCGGCGATTTCTTCCGGGCCAGCGGCCTTGTCGCACCGCGCCTCGAACCGATGGTGCGCGGCCGGCTCGCCAGCGTCAATGGCCGCAAGGTCGGCCCGCGCGATTTCGTCGATGACCGGGCCCAGCGGCTGGTCGAGCGCGAGTTCAACCTGTCGAGCCGCGACGACCTGCCACCCGGCAACCGCATCGTCGCCGGGCGCTGGCATCCGAAGGGGGAAGGCATTCCGCTGTCGGTCGAGAAAGGGCTGGCCGATACGCTCAACCTGCACATCGGCGACGAACTGCTGTTCGACATCGCCGGCCAGCCCTTCGTCGCGCACATCGCTTCGCTGCGCCGGCTCGAATGGGATTCGATGCGCGTCAATTTCTTCGTCATTGCGCCGGCCGGCAGCATGGACGACCAGCCGACCAGCTTCATCACCAGCTTTCACCTGCCGGCGGAGCGGGAAGCGGTCATCACCGACCTGGTGCGCCAGTTCCCCAATATCAGCGTCATCGACGTGGCGGCGCTGATTCGCCAGTTGCGCGACACCCTCGACCAGGTGGCGCACGCCGTGCAACTGGTGTTCGGCTTCGCCCTGCTCGCCGGGCTGGTGGTGCTGTATGCCGCGCTGCAGGCGAGCGCCGGCGAACGTCACCATGAACTGGCGGTATTGCGCGCCCTGGGCGGGCGGCGTCCGCAGTTGCGCCAGGCCCTGTTCGCCGAATTCGCCACGCTCGGCGCGCTCGCCGGCCTGCTTGCCGGCCTCGGCGCCGCGGCCATCGGCACGGCGCTGGCGCGCCTGGTCTTCCAGCTCGATTATCTGCCGTCCCCCGGCTTGGTGCTGATCGGCGCTGTTGCCGGGCTGGCCGGCGTGGCGCTGGCCGGCCTCAGCGCGACCCGGCGCGCGCTGGCCGGCCAGGTGATCGACAGTCTGCGCGCCGTTTGATCTAGCGCAAAATCACTTTTCCCAACAGGCACAGAATGCGGCGATGAAACCGGCTGCCTCCCTCGGCGGAGAAGTGCGCAGGTCTATTGAAGACGGGTGGGAGAATTTGCTGGGCCATTACCGCAGCATGCTGATGCTGATGTACCTGGTGGTGGCGGTGTTCTTTCTGGCGCTCGGTTCCTATGTCTGGCAGCGCATCGGGGAAAATACCGAGACCCTGGCCAGGGAGCGCGGCCGCGAGTTGTTCCAGCTGATCGAGCTGACGCGCAACTGGAACGAAGGCCACGGCGGCGTTTATGTGCCGATCAGCGAGCAGGTCCGGCCCAACCCCTACCTGGATCACCCGCAGCGCGACCAGACGACGGTCGAGGGGCGCGCGCTGACGATGGTCAACCCGTCCTTCATGGCCCGACAGATCGCCGAACTGGCGCAGAAATCCTTGGGCATGCGCTTCAACATCACCAGCCTGAAGCCGCTGCGTCCCAGCAATGTGCCTGATGCCTGGGAAGCGGAAACCCTGCGCAGTTTTTCCGCCGGGCAGCAGAAGGAACGCCTCGAGTACGTGGCCGGGTTTGCCTTCGACGGCAGGGTGCGGCCGGCCTATCGTTACATGGCGCCGCTGTACGTCAAGCAGAATTGCCTGCAATGCCATGAAAAGCTGGGTTACCAGCTGGGCGACCTGCGCGGCGGCATCTCGGTGAGCATACCGGCGGAGGACCTGCTGGCGGTGCGCGATCAGGAGCGCAAGGCGAGCCTGCTGGTGGCGCTGGCGAGCTTCATCGTCACCAGCGCCCTGCTGCACCTGATGGTGAGCCGCGCCCGGCGCCATTATCTCCACTTGCAACGACTCGCCCATACCCAGGAAGGCATCATCGCCGAGCGCACCCGTGAGCTCAAGGAAAGCAATGCCGAACTGCAGCGCGAAGTGAGGGAACGCCGCCTGCACGAGCAGGAGCTGCTGATTGCCGGTGCGGTGTTCGACTCCGCCGCCGAGGGGATTCTCGTCACCGATGCCGATAACCGCATCGTGCGCGTCAATCCGGCGTTTACGACGATCACCGGCTATGCGGCGGAGGAGGCGATCGGCCTGACGCCCGCGTTGCTGAAATCCGGCCGGCATTCCGAGGCGTTCTATGCCGAGATGTGGGCGGCATTGCGCAGCAAGGGGCATTGGGAAGGCGAAATCTGGAACCGCCACAAGGACGGCAACATCTATGTCGAATGGCTGTCGATCACACGGCTGGGGGGCGCGCAGGGCGGCGGCCAGTACCTGGCGATCTTTCATGACATCACGAGCCGCAAGGCCGCGGAGGATATGCTGCGTCACCGGGCGCATCACGACGCCCTGACCGACCTGCCCAACCGCAGCCTGTTCTATGACCGCCTGCAATCCGCCTTCAGCCAGGCCAAGCGCTATCACCGCATCTTCGCCCTGCTGCTGGTCGATCTCGACCGCTTCAAGGAGGTGAACGACACGCTGGGGCATACCGCCGGCGACGAACTGCTGGTCGAGACGGCGCGGCGGCTGAGCAGTTGCGTGCGCGAGTCGGATACCGTGGCCCGCCTGGGCGGCGACGAGTTTGCGATCGTCCTGTCGGACATGGCGAGCGATAACGAGGCAGAACAGGTCGCCGAGCGCGCCGTGCAACTGCTCGCCGAACCCTACCACCTCGATGCCGGCACCGCGCGCATATCCGGCTGCGTGGGCATCGCTCTCTATCCGCAGCACGGCCAGGACGGCGAGCAGTTGATGCGCAACGCCGATTCCGCCCTGTATGCGGCCAAGACCGGCGGGCGCAACGCCTACCGCATCTATGCGCCACTGGAGCGTGCGGCCAACCGCCAGGGCGATTTGCTGTAGCACCGATGCGCCGCAATCGGATCACACCGAAGGGTGATCCACCTACCCGTCCGGGGGGGATTGGCGGGGCGGGCCTTGGGTTAGAATCGGTCATCGATCCACGGAGACGCTCATGCTTCAAGCAGGACAGCCTGCGCCCCAGTTCACCCTGCCCGATGCGGACATGGAGATGTTCGATTCCGCTTCCCTGCTCGGCAAGCAGCATCTCGTGCTGTTCTTCTATCCGAAGGACGGTACGCCTTACTGCACGCTCGAAGCGATCGACTTTTCGGATCATGAAAGCGAATTCAACCGCCAGGGCTGTGCGGTGGTCGGCATCTCGCGCGACGATTGTCTGGTGCATGCCGATTTCCGCGACAAGCACGGCCTGTCGGTACGTCTTCTGTCGGACGAGGATGGCGAGGTCTGCCATCAGTACGGTGTGCTGCATTTCCGCGAGCAAGCCGGGCACAAGAAACTGTGCCTGACCCGCTCGACCTTCGTGATCGACAGGCAGGGCACCATCCGCCACATTCTCCGCGACGTGACGCCGAAAGGCCATGCCGCAGAAATTTTCCAACTGGTCAAAAAACTGGGCAGCAAGGCGGAAAAATCCGTCAAATAGGCTTGCCGAAGAGGAGTCGTAGATGCAGATCGATATCAATACCGTCGTTACCCTGGCCTATAGCGTTACCGATAGCGAGGGCAATCTGATCGATGCCGGCGAGCATCCGCTGATTTACCTGCATGGCGGTTACGGCGGCATCTTCGAGAAGATCGAAGAGGAGCTCCTTGGCCAGTCGGTCGGCTACCGGAAGGACATCCGCCTGCAGCCGGAGGAAGCCTTCGGCGAATACGATGCCGAACTGGTCCTCATGGAACCGCGCGACCTGTTCCCGCCCGACATCGAGGTCGGCATGCAGTTCGAACGCGCCGCCGGCGAGGGCCGCGAAGGCGAGGAGGCCGCGGGCGAGGACATGCTGTTCACCATCACCGACATCGCCGAAGGCAAGGTGGTGGTGGATGGCAACCATCCGCTGGCCGGCATGGCGCTGGTGTTTTCCTGCACCGTCAGCGACGTGCGCGCCGCCACGGCAGAAGAGATCGAGCATGGCCATGTCCATGGCGAAGGTGGCCATTTGCATTGATGCCGACCTTAACGCCGGTGTCGTTGCCGGTTAAGGTCTGAACAGAAGAATCCGGCTGCTGCCGAGAAAATCATGGTGTTATCAGATCGCTCCAGCGGGGCGTTGTGGGTTGTATTGTCGGCGGCCGGCTTCGGCGCCATGGCTATCTTTGCCAAGCTGGCCTACCAGGACGGCGTTTCGCTGTCCACCCTGCTGTTCCTGCGCTTCACCATTGCCGGGCTGCTGCTGGCTGCCTGGGGCATGGCCCACGGCATGCGCTGGCCGCGCGGCAGCGACCTCGTCTGGCTGCTGGCGATGGGCGGCGTCGGCTATGTCGGCCAGGCCTACTGTTATTTTTCGGCGCTGCAACATGCCAGCGCCGGACTGGTCGGTCTGCTGCTCTACCTTTACCCGGCATTGGTGACGATCCTGTCGGCACTGATCTACCGCAGGCCCATCGGCAGCGGGCGCGGCTGGGCGGTGGCGGTCGCCCTGGCCGGCACGGCGCTGACGGTGGGCGGCGACCTGAGCAGCGAGCCGCTGGGGATCATGCTGGGCATCGGCGCGGCGCTGATCTACTCGATCTACATCCTGGTGGGCGAGGGTGTGATGCGCCGCGTGCCGCCGCTGCCGGCGGCGACGGTGGTGATGCTGGCCGCCGCCGCCGTGTATGGCGGCGCGGCCTTGCACGCCGGCCTGGTGCCCCCGGCCACGACCTCAGGCTGGCTGGCCCTGCTGGCGATTGCCGTGTTCTCGACCCTGCTGGCGATCCTCGGCTTCCTCAAAGGCATGGAAAAGCTGGGCGCCAGCGATGCGTCGACACTGTCCACCCTGGAGCCGCTCATCACCATCGGACTGGCGGCCATCGTGCTCGGCGAGATGGTCAGCGGACTGCAACTGCTCGGCGGTACGCTGATCCTGGCGGCAATCGTCTATCTCGCGCGCCATACCCGCCACAGCGTGCGGCCGGCGGCTACGGAGTAGGCGTAACCAGTCTGGCCGGGCCGCTGCGTGCGGCCAGCGCCTGCAGGCCAAGCGCCGGCAGTGCGGCGGCTAGCCGCTCGGGCCGCGCGGTGGCCTGCAAGATCAGTTTTGCCTGTCCCGCCGCATGCGCTGCGCCGAGGCGCACGACCTGGCGTGCGACGGCGGCGGCGACATCGACCAGTTCCGCGCGCCCGGCCAGGTGGGGTTCGATCAGGGGCACGAGAAACGCGTAATGGGTGCAGCCCAGCACCAGCCGATCGACGCCGGCGGCGATCAGCGGATCGATTTTGGCGGCCACGGCGGCGCGAAATTCGGGCGTGTCCGCTTGCAGGGTCTCGACGTGGGTGGCCCAACCGGGGCAGGGGACGACGGTCACCCGAGCGGCGCCGGCATGCCGTTCGATCAACTGGGCCAGGCGGCGGCTGCGGGCGGTGGCTTCGGTGGCCAGCACGGCGATGTGGCCTGTCTGCGTGGCGAGCGCCGCCGGCTTGACGCCGGGCTCGACGCCGACGACGGGGATGTCCCGCCGCTGGCCTGCCAGGTGCTCGCGCAAGGCCTGGATGGCTGCCGTGGTGGCGGTGTTGCAGGCGACCACCAGCAGCGTGCAGCCTGCGTCGGCGAGATGCTGCCCGATGGTCAGCACCCGGTCGGTGATGAAGGCATCCGACTTGTCGCCATAGGGTACATGGGCGGAATCGGCGAGATAGAGCAGGTCGGCGCGCGGCAGGCTGGCGGCGATGGCCGCCAGCACCGAGAGGCCGCCGAGGCCGGAGTCAAAGACGCCGATCATTGTTGCCCGCCCCCCTTCACCCCCCCTCGCGGGGGGTTATTTGGTGCTCGCTGCGCTCGTTTATCACGGGGCACTCCGTCGATATGGTGGAGCGGGTTGCGCCTGGCGGCGCGTGCCGTGTTTGCTTGTGGCGGCCCGGCGCAAACACTGCTGTGTTTCACGTCAAAAGTCGGCGCTGGCGGGACGGCGTGGGTCATTGCGGTTTCGCCTTCAGTTGCATGGTGTCGGCGGTCTGGACGACTTCCAGGTGGCGCAGCACGTTCTGGCCGAGCAGGGCTTCGCTGCCGAGGTTCGCCAGCACCAGCACGCGCACTTCGCGCAGCGTGATGTTGCCGAGGCTGATTTGCTGCGCGACGGTTTCTTCGGCCGGGGCGATGCCGTTGGCGGTTTGCAGGGTGGTGGCGCGGCCGCGCGGCAGGTTCATGCGTTGCGCCAATGAGCTGCCGATGGCCACCGCGCTCGCCCCGGTGTCGATCATGAAGGTGACCGGCTGGCCGTCGATGGCGCCGGCGACGTAGAAGTGGCCGTTGCGCGAGCGCGGGATCTCGATGCTGCCGTTGCCCGGCCCGGCGACGCCGACCTTGGGCTGCAACTGAGCATCGATGACGAGATAGAGGATGGCGAACAGGGCGACCCAGACGATGCCGGCCACGTAGTGCTTGCTGGCAAGGTTCATCGGCTGGGTGGCAAGGAAGGACGCGGGAAAAGTCGGCGCTGGCGGGACGGCGTTGTTACCCCTTCACGACCGGAATCTTGC
>CAYYHO010000053.1:0-8618 GCA_964471725.1 uncultured Methyloversatilis sp.
TGCAACGAGGACATGACCGCTTCCGACCTGGTCGGCCGTTTCCTGCTCGACAGCAGCGGCACGCGCTGGCAGGATGGCCCCTTGGCGGTCGCCGCGCGGCATGGCGCCATCTGCTATCTGGACGAAGTGGTCGAGGCGCGCCAGGACACCACCGTGGTCATCCATCCGCTGACCGATGCGCGGCGCGTGCTACCGCTGGAAAAGAAAGGCGAGTTGATCCAGGCGCATGCCGACTTCCGTGATCTCCTACAACCCGGGCTACCAGTCGCTGATGAAGGACCTCAAGCAGTCCACCAAGCAGCGCTTCGGCGCGCTGGACTTCAACTACCCCGCACACGACATCGAAGCCGAGATCGTCGCGCACGAATCCGGCGTCTCTCTGGAGGTCGCCAAAAAGCTGGTGCACATCGCCGAGCGGGCCCGCAATCTCAAGGGGCATGGCCTTGACGAGGGTTTGTCGACGCGCATGCTGATCTACGCGGGTTCCCTGATCGCCAAGGGTGTCGCGCCTTTGGCTGCCTGCCGTGTCGCCCTGGTGCGGCCGATCACCGACGATGCCGACATGCGCGACGCGCTCGATTCTGCGGTCGGAACCTACTTCTAACACCGCCAGTGCCTGACGCGCGCTCCGACAGCCGGGGCGCCGTCCCTCCAGCGCCGACTTTTATGGCCATCCATCTCGAAGAATATCAGGAGATTCTCGACGACCTGCCGCACGACGCCCAGGAAGTGTTGCGCGCGTCCTGGCAGGAGGCGGCGCGCGTGTTTTCCGCGCGCGGCCTGGACAACTACCTGAAGGGCGCGCTGGCGCTGCATCACCTAGGGCGCGGCGAAGAGCTGGTGGTGACCTACATCCAGGAAATGCCGGCGGTGTCGCGCGCCATCGGCGAGGACGTGCTGCCAGAGATCGTCAATTTTCTGCTCGGCATGGCCTCGAAAACTTCCGGCCAGGTATTGACGCTGATCGCCGCCACCGCTCCGCTGGCTGCCGAACGTCTGGGCGACGAGCAGCTGTTCCGCGCCTATTTCAACGTGCTGCAGATCGTGCTGGCGCAGGCGCCGCGCGGCATGCGGCCGATGCTGGAAAACCTCGACCGCCTGCTCAGCCAGTTGACTCTGGGCGGCCTGCGCCGCTGGGTGATGTTCGGCGCGCAAGCCTACAAGACCGATTTCGATGGCCAAGCCAGGTATTTCTCGTTGAACAGCGCGGACGCGCAGTCGGTGCTGCAGGCCGAGCGCAAGGGCACCCTGTTCGTCGATGTGCAGCGCCGCCTGAACATCTACCTGCGCGCCATGTGGGGGCGCGACTTTTTCCTGCGCCCGACCGCCGGCGATTACGAGAACCGCGAGGGTCTGAAGCCCTACATCGAGCGCTACCTGATCCACATCGCCGACGCCTACGACGACTACAAGCCATCTGGTGACGAAACTGCGCCTGATGCGGTCATTTCTGGCCTTGAACTCTATCGCGCCGCTGCCAACCATTGCGCCGCGCACCTGATGTTCACCGCAGCGCCGCTGTCGATGCAGATGCTCAACCCGACGCAGATGGCCATCATCGAAGCTATCGAGGATGCCCGCGTCGAGGAACTCGCCTGCCGCCAGTTTCCCGGCATGCGCGCAGCCTGGCTGGCCCTGCATCCGCCGCTCGATACGGCGGCGCCGCAATCGGTCGGCGATCTGCTCAACCGCCTGGCGCGGGCGCTGCTCGATACCGAGTCCGCCGACCCGCACCCCTGGGTCCAGGAGGGCGTGGCCCTGTTCCGGGCCGAGGCGGATTTGTCTTCCAACCAGGTCAGCTGGAACATCGGCGTGGCCCTGATGCACAGCCTGATGCAGATTCCGCTGCCGGAATACAACCAGCGCAACGATGGCCTGCGTGCCATCTACCGCGACGACAACCGCACCGTCTGGGAATCGGAGGAATTCGATGCGGAGGCGGCCTTGCAGGCTTCCTGGGAACCGAAGCAGCTGCGCAAGAAAGTCGGCCTCATGGAGATGGTGAATGAGGTCAACAACGAATTCGCCGGCGACGACGCGGAAGAAATCTGGGTGCTGGAGACCCCGTTCTATCTCGACCAGGAAGGCGTCACGATCAACTCGCTGGAAGGCCGGGAGCCGGTCGCCGATCCGGTGCATTACCATGAATGGGATTACCAGATCCAGCTCAACCGGCCGAGCTGGGCGACAGTGCTGGAGCGTCATCCCAAGCTGGGCGAGCTCGAACTGATCGAGCAGATCGTCGCTGCGCACAAGCCGGTGATTTCGCGCCTCAAGTTCCTCATCGAATCGATGATCCCGCAGGGCATGCAGCGCCTGCGCCGGCTGGAAGACGGCGATGAACTGGACATCAACGCCGCCGTGCGCGCGATGCTCGACATCCGCATGGGACAGCAGCCCGATCCGCGCATCATGATGCGCAACAAGCGCAATCAGCGCGACCTCGCGGTGATGGTGCTGCTCGACATGTCCGAATCGGCCAACGACAAGGTGCGCGGCCAGGACTACAGCGTGATGGACCTGACGCGCGCCGCCACGGTGCTGCTCTCCAGCGCTCTCGACCGCATCGGCGACCCGTTCGCACTGCACGGCTTCTGTTCCGACGGCCGCCACGATGTGCATTACTACCGCTTCAAGGATTTCGACCAGCCCTACAACGACCACGTCAAGGCGCGCCTGGCGGCGATGCAGGGTTCGTATTCGACGCGCATGGGCGCCGCCCTGCGCCACGCCGGCTCGTTGCTCAAGCAGCAGCCGAAGAGCAAGAAAATCCTCTTCATCATCACCGACGGCGAACCCGCCGACAACGACGTGCGCGATCCGCAGTACCTGCGTCACGATACCAAGCGCGCGGTCGAAGAACTGGCGCGCGACGGCGTCACGACCTACGCGCTCAGCCTCGACCCGCATGCCGACCAGTACGTCTCGCGCATCTTCGGCATCAAGAACTTCACCGTGCTCGACCAGGTCGAGCGCCTGCCCGAGAAGCTGCCCATGCTCTACATGGGCCTGACCCGGTGAGCGCGCGATGAAAGTCACCCTGCGCACCTTCGTTTTCATCGATGCGCTGCAACCGCAGCTGGCCTCCTATCTGGCCACCTCGTCGCAGGGCTTCCTGCCGGTGCCCGGCGACGCCTGCCTGTGGGTCGAGGTCGCGCCCGGCATGGCCGTGCATCGCCTGTCCGACATCGCGCTCAAGGAAACCAATGTGCACCTGGGCGAGCAGGTCGTCGAACGATCCTTCGGCTCCATGGAAATCCATTATCGCAACCAGAGCGAGGTGCAGGAAGCTGGCGAGATCATCCTCAACCAGCTGAACACGACGGTGGACACCCGCATGGGCTGCCGCATCGCCTGGAACGAGATCATCAACGGCATGACGCCCGACCATACCACCCTGATCAACCGCCAGTTGCGCAAGGGTTCGATGATCCTGCCCGGCAAGAGCATGTTCATCCTCGAGGTGGAACCGGCCGGTTATGCGGTCTATGCCGCCAACGAAGCAGAAAAGGCGGCGCACGTCACCCTCGTGGACGTGAAGCCGTTCGGCAATTATGGCCGCCTCACCATGATGGGCAGCGAGGCCGAGGCGGCGGAGGCGCAGCGCGCCGTCGTCAAGGCCCTCCACAACATCAACCTGCGCGCCCGGCATTCCTGAAGCGGCCGGCATCCATCATGGAAATCAACTCGATCACGAAAAGGCTGCTGTTCAATACCATCCGCGTCGATACCGAGCTGGAGGATGGCAGCGAGGGTTCGGGTACCGCCTTCGTGTTCAGCCATGCCCATGCGCGCGGCACGCACACCTTCATCGTCACCAACCGCCACCTGGTTGAGGGCGTGCGCCGCGGCGGCCTGGTGTTCACCCAGAAACGCAACGGTCAGCCCGTCTTCGGCCAGCGCTTCCAGCTCAACATCGAGGATTTTCCCCAAGCCTGGTTCCTGCATCCCGATCCGGAGGTCGATCTCGCCATCATCCCGATGCGGCCGCTGGAGCAGGCGGCGCGCGACCAGGGCGTCGAGTTGTATTACCACGTCATCGACAGTCGCCTGGTGCCGGATGCAGCCACGACGCGCGCCCTCGATGCGCTCGAGGAGGTGCTCTTTATCGGTTACCCCAGCGGCGTCTGGGACCAGGTCAACCTGATGCCGATCCTGCGCCGCGGCACCACCGCGACGCCAATGGCGCTCGATTTCGAGGGGCGGCCCGAGTTTCTCATCGATGCGGCCGTCTACCCCGGTTCCAGCGGCAGCCCGGTGTTCGTCTATCAGCCCGATACCATGCGCCCTGCCCACAGCGCCGGCAAGAAGTTCCTTTTCGCCGGCGTGGTCGCTGCAGTGTTCTTCCGCGAGGAAGAGAATCATCTGGTATCGGTACCCGTGCCGGCCAACAACAACGGCACGGTGATGGGCTCCGAGATGATCGATCTCGGCCTGGTGATCAAGGCGCAAGCCGTCATCGACGTCATCAACGCCTATCTCGGCAAGTGGCTGGACTGAGCGACCGGGGGACGGATGCCGGGCAGGCAGAACGCGGCACGGTTCCGCATGGGACAAATCAACAATACGATCACCAGATGGAAATGACATGAAGGACAACAGCATGACCTACTGCGGCTTCAATGAGGACAGGCATGGCATCACCATGCTGGGCCGCATCGTGCTTGATGCCTGGCTGTTCGGGCTGATTCCAAGGAGCGAGGACTGTGCCGGCTGGGACCTGGCCCGCATGCAGAACCTGCTGCGGCAGAACGAGGAACACTGGGATCGTTACGGCAACCTGCCCAGCCGTCTGCCGGATGATCTGCGCCAGCGTCATGCCGACCTGTACGCCTGGGCAACCGAACGTGCCCGCTCGCTAGGCTGGAACCCTGAACTCGACGATAACGAATAGGCCGTACATAGGCCGCACGTAGACCGCAAATTGAATCAAATCCCGAAAGCCGAAGCATGAAATCGAACCTGTTGCGCAAGATATTCCCGTTTCTCGAATGGCTACCGTTCAGCGCGGGGCAGATTCGCGCCGACCTGCTCGCCGGAATCACCGTCGCGCTGGTGCTGATTCCGCAATCGATGGCCTATGCGCAGCTTGCCGGCATGCCGCCCTACTACGGGCTGTACGCCTCCTTCCTGCCCGTGCTGGTCGGCGCCCTGTGGGGTTCCTCGCGCCAACTGGCAACCGGGCCGGTGGCCATTGTCGCCCTGCTCAGCGCATCGGCGCTGGCGCCGCTGGCCGCGCCGGCCTCTGCCAACTACATCGCCCTGGCCGTCCTGCTGGCCTTCATGGTCGGCATCATCCAGATTGCCCTCGGCCTGTTTCGCATGGGAGCCATCGTCAACCTGCTCTCGCACCCGGTCATCATCGGCTTCACCAATGCCGCTGCCATCATCATCGGCCTGTCCCAGCTCAGCAAGCTGCTGGGCGTATCGATGGAGCGCAGCGAGCATTTCCTCGTCGATATCATGGGCGTGCTGCGCCAGGTGGGCGATGCACACCTGCCGACGCTATGGATGGGTCTCTCCGCGCTGGTGCTGATGATCCTGCTCAAGAAGTTCCTGCCGCGCTGGCCGAACGTGTTGATCGCCGTGGCGCTGACCACCTTGGCGAGTTGGCAGATCGGCTTCGAGCGCAACCTGAAAGTCCATGCCGATGCCATTCAGGACGAAGCCATGCTGACGCTGGTGCGCGAATATCAGGAAAAGCGTGCGCATCTGGCCGAGCTCGAGAAAGCCCTGGTCGGCCAGCGCGAAGCGATGCGCACGGCGCATGAAATGGATACGCGCGAACTGCGGGCGGAGCAGGAATACATCCTCGAAGTCGTCAATGCGCAGCGCGATCAGGCCTTGCGCGAAAGCAAGGACGATTTCAAGGCCCTGCGCGCGATGCGCTTCGTTGTCACGCAGGAGGATAGCGATTCGCCCAAGGTTTATCCGGCGGCCCAGGCGCCAGCGGACTTGCCCGCGGATGCGCAGCGCTGGCGCATCCGCAAGCTGGATGCCAGCGGCCTCTACCTGAGCGGCGGCGGCGAGGTGGTCGGCGCCATTCCTCCCGGCCTGCCCAGCCTGTCGGCGCCCCGCTTTGCCTGGGCCGACGTCACCAATCTGCTGTCGGTCGCGCTGGTGATTTCCCTGGTCGCCTTCATGGAGGCCATCTCCATCGCCAAGGCGATGGCGGCCAAAACGCGTGCGCGCATCGACCCCAACCGCGAACTGATCGGCCAGGGCCTGGCCAACATCGTCAGCGGCGCCTCGCAGGCCTTTCCGGTCAGCGGTTCGTTCTCGCGCTCGGCGATCAATATCAATGCCGGTGCGGTCACCGGCCTGTCATCGGTGTTCACCGGATTGCTGGTGCTCATCACCCTGCTGTTCCTCACCAGTCTCCTCTACCATCTGCCGCAGGCGGTCCTGGCCGCGGTGATCATGCTGGCGGTGATCGGCCTGGTCAACTTCGGCGCCCTGCGCCATGCCTGGCAAACGCACCTGCATGACGGCATCGCCGCCAGCGTCACCTTCGTCGCCACGCTGGCGTTTGCCCCGCACCTCGACAAGGGCATCCTGTTCGGCGCCGTCATCGCCATCGTCCTGTTTTTGCACCGGCGCATGCGTCCGCGCGGCGAAATCCTCAGCCGCCATGCGGACGGCGTACTTGCCGGCATGGATACGCACGACCTCAAGCCGATCAGCGAGAACTTCGTGCCGGTGCGTTTCGACGGCGAACTGACCTTCGTCAATGTCGCCTATTTCGAGGACATGATGCTCGAAGCGCTGGCGCGTTTTCCGCAGGCCAAGGCGATCCTGCTGATCGGCAGCAGCATCAACGAGATCGACGTATCCGGCGAGGAAAAATTGCGCGACATGGCGCGGCGCATGGAGGAAACCGGCGTCACGCTCTATGTCAGCGGCCTCAAGAGCCAGGTGCTCGAGGTACTGGAGCGGGCGCATATTTCCGAGGTGATCCCGGCCGAGCGCATTTACCGCTCCAAGGACCAGGCGATCCGCGAACTGCTGGAACGCTACGGCTGAAATCCGACTGCTGGCACCGGCAATCAGGGATAGGCGGACGCCGGCAGGGGGGCCGAGCGGCTCTCCGGATCAAAACGCTCCAGGCGGCGTGAGGGCCAGTCGAGAATGGCGGTGCGGATCGCCATCTTCGTCGCCAGATCGGGGAATTCTGCGCGGATCACCTCGGAGGCGAACTTCGACAGGAAGCGGCTCTTCAGCCGGGCGCGGGCCCGATCGACCCCGATCTCGTCGTAGGGCACCGAGGTAAACAGGAGAAAGCCGTCGTCGGGGATGCGGCCAGCCGCCATGTTGCTCTGGATGATGCCGGCTGCACGGCGTACCGGCTCGGCGAGGTTGGGACTGTAGGGGCCGATGATCAGCGCAGTGTTGGGGGTATGGAGGAAGTCGAAGCCGCGGCCGAGGCAAATGGTCCATTCGCCATGATCGATGTCGAGCGAGCGTTCGCCGCGACGCATCTGGGCGCGCATTTCGTCGATATGGTCGAGATTGCCATAGAGCAGGGGCAGGAGGTCGGCGCGCATGCCGACCGACAGGTCAGGCAACAGCGAGGCGATGCGGGGCTCCAGGCTGGCGCGATCACGGGCGCCGAATTCCGACAGATCCAGCTTCTCCCCGTTGACGCCGTGAATGATCAAGGCATCCTCGTCGGTCTCGAAACCGCAGACCAGCGGGTATACGGTGCCGTGGCCGGTGCCGAAGATATATTCGGCCTGTTGCTGGATCCGGTAGGTGTGGGCGATGGCGGCCGCGGTGTCGTAACCGAAGCCGGCGCAGCCGCGATGATGGGCACCCTTGGAGAAATGGTAGGTAATCAGCAGGATGACGCGTCGCCCGGTGCTGACGATGCCATTGACGTAATGCGAAAGCACTTCGCCCAGATGTGGCCAGCCGAGATCGAAGATGCCGCCGAGATTGCGGAAGGGCATCATGATGCCGACCGGCGTCTTCGTCGCGAAGGCGATATTGACCCGCCCGTCCATGCATTTCAGGATGCCAATCCCCGTCGGGTGCTCGGCAAGGTAGCGCTTGCGCGCGATCCAGGCCTCGGGGCTGCGGAAGTCGGTGCCGTGGCGGTTGGCCAGATCGAACAGCCAGTCGATGCGCTCTTCGATCGGTTGATTGTGGATGTTCATGCTCGCTCCTGAAGTTTACAGTTGCGCTGCCAGGATGTCCGTGAGTTCGGCATCCCTCAGCGGGATCGGGTTGGTTTTCATGCTGTTGCCGCGGCAGGCGGCAACAATGCGCGGGAAGTCGGTGCGGCTGACGGCAAATGCGGCCAGCCGCGGCAGCTCAAGCTGCGTTTCCCAGCGGCGCAGGGTATCGACCAGATATTGGCGTGCGGTTTTGCCATCGAGGCCCTTTTGCATGGCAAAGCGACGGCCGATCTCGGCATATTTGGGCAAGGCCGGGCTGTCGGATGCGCGTGTTTCGAGGGCGCGAATGTTCGCTGCCGTGGTTGCCGCCACCAGCATGCCGCAGGCCATGCCATGGGGTATGGGGAAAAATGCGCCGAGCGGGGCGGCCAGACCATGGACCGCGCCGAGTCCGGCTTGGGCGAGGCAGATGCCGGACGTCAGCGCGGCATAGGCCATCTT
>CAYYHO010000054.1:0-8507 GCA_964471725.1 uncultured Methyloversatilis sp.
CTCGCCGGGCCGCCCCAAGAGGGCATGCGCCCCCCCGTGGGGGGCAGCGAACGATAGTGAGCGTGGGGGGCCATCATCTCAACGCACCTGCGAGAGCAGGCCGGCGCCTACGGTGACTACGCGGTCGCCGTCATGCAGGCCATCGAGAATGGCGACATTGGCGGCATCGAGCGACTGCTGGCGAATTCGGCGGGCGACAAAGCGCTCGGCATCGGTATGCACCCAGACCGCCGTCTCGCCAGCGCCAGCGCCCTGCGTCCCTCCGGGAACTTTTGTCAGCGCCGTCCGCGGTACGGCGGCGCCCTTGACGCCTTGCTCGGTGCGGGCGATGACCTTGACCGGCTGGCCGACGGCCACTGCCGCGCTCCGGTTGGCTATGCGGAACAACAGCGGCAAGGCCTGTTCGCGCAGCTGTTGACCGCCACCGACAAACTTGAGCTCCAGCGCGGTCTGTTCCGCCAAGGCACTGGCGGAAACCAGCGACTTGGCGATACCGACATCGTAGGCCAGCGCCTCGACGGCGAGACGGGTGGGATCGACGATCTCGAACAAAAGCTCCTTGGCATCGACCAGCTGTCCGGCCAGCAGATGGTGCGAGGCACTGACGATACCGGCCACGGGCGCCACCAGCGGCTCTGCGGAATCGATGCTCGCCCGCACATAGGCGCGGCGCTGCTGCAAGGCGGAGTATTCGATGCGCGCCGCGTCGATCTCCTTTTGCGGCACCGCCCCTTCGAGTTGTTCGAAGCGCCTCAACTTGCCCGCGGCGATGGTCACCTGCGCTTCGAGTTCGGCGAGACTGGCTTTCTGGTTGCCACGCTCGATGGCGCCGCTGATCGGACGCAGATAGGCCAGAACCTCTCCCTTGGCGACTTTCCGGCCGGCGGTCGGCATGCCCTTCGGTCCGGGGATGACGCTGCCGGCGAACATGGCCTGCACCCGCCCACTGGTTTCCGGATCGGGAATCACCCGTCCGTTCAGTTCGACCGTCGCCGCCAGTTCGGCGGTGCGTACCTGTACGGTGCGCAAACCCAGCTGGCGTTGCACCGGCTTGGGCACGAAGAGACTGCCGTCAGCCAGTCGCTGCGGTGATGCGGTCGCGCCCGCCATTCCGCTTGCCGGTGCGACGGCAGGCGCCTTCCTGGCATCCCGACTGTGATCTTCGTCACCATGAGCCAGGGCGACTCCCGAGACGACGCCAAGCGCCGCTGTTACGGCCAGTGCGTACAAATCGATCTTGCGCATCTTTAAATTCCCTTCTTGGTGCGCTTGTGGCGCCGTGCGGCAAACAATATCCCGGTCATCAGGAGCAGCGATCCGGACAGCATCCAGACGACCCGCTCGCTCCAGCCGTGCGGGTGCGGCACATCGGCTTGCGGCGTGGAGACATCCAGCGTCGCGGAGAGCAGATCGGCTGTATCGCCGGCTTCGATGCTGATGAGCAGCGGATGCTTGGCCGGCGGAAGGGCCGTGGCCACACTCAGCACATAGGTTCCGGGGGTCGTTTCGCTGGCAAACCCCTTGATGCCCGCGCCCTCGATTTCCACCTTGGCCTGGATCACCGGTTCGTTGCTGGCGAAACGATCCACGTACACCACCAGCTGCTTGCCTTCGAGGGAGGCGACGACTTCGAATTCCTCGGTCGTGGCAACGGCTCGGGGTCCCACGGTGACGACCGGAACCGCTTCCGGCGCCGCATGGCTATGTCCATCGCTGCTGTCGCCGCCGGCCCAGGCGGGAAATGCCATGATGGCGGCCAAACAGATTGCGCTTGCTTGCTTCACGGCAACACTCCCAAGGCTTGGTTCAAACGCGATATCGCAGCGGCGCGAGCGACACGCTGGCGGTCATAAAAGAGCTCGGCATCGAAGGCGGCGGCCCGGATGCGCAGCAAGGTCGCCAAATCCGATTCGCCCAGCGAAAAGGCTTTCTCGGCCAGACGCAGGTTCTCGGCGGCAAGCTGGCGGCGTTCCTGCGCCATGGCCAGTTGGCGTTCCGCCGCTTGCAGATTGCGCTGGGCGCGTTCGGCATCGAGCCGGACACGGCTCTGGGTACGCTGCAGATCGACATCGGCCTGGTTCGCCTCGGCTTGCGCCGCCAACGTTTCCCGGCGCACCTGGGAACCGGACGAGAACGGGATCTTGAGCTTGATCCCGATGGTGTTAGCGTAGGACTCGGCGAAGTCGCTCCGGTCCCGCACGACGCGCAGCGCCAGCTCCGGTGCGGCACGGCGCGATTCATCGGCGACCTTGACGCGGGCACGGGCGCTGCGCGCGGCGGTGGCGGCGGCAGCCAGCAAGGGATGCGATGCGGCTGCAGCGCCGGCTTCATCGATCAGTCGCCGCGTTGTCGGCGACTCCTCGTCCAGATTCTTCGGAGCAGGAGAGCCGGTGAGGGTTTGTACGGCCTGTTCGGCCTGCAGCAGCGTGGTCTCCGCTTCGACCAGCTCGGCGTTGGCGGCATGCGTCTCGGTTTGCGCGAGGTTGGCATCGATGCGCGACAATTCGCCTGCCTTGTGGCGCCGCATGACATCGGCTTCCAAAGCCCGGGCGGTTTCCAGGCGCCGTGCCGCCAGCACCATGGCGCTGCGGGCGGCAGCCAGCGCCCACCATGCCTCCCGCAGTTCGCCGCCGACCTCCAGACGCACGGCCGCACGTCTGGCAACGGCTTCGTCAATCCGGCTGACCGCCTCCGCTGCGCGCGCCGACTTCTGGCCCGGCAGCCACAGCGGCGCCGCCAGTTCGATTTCGTATTCCTGTTTGCCCTGGTTGCGGTTGAATCGGTCGTTCAGGCTGCCGATGCTGAGCGAAGCGGGCTCGGGCGTCAGTCCGGCCGCGACATCCTGTGCGGCGCGCGCTTCGGCCTCGCGCGCATCCAGTCCGGCCGCTTGGGGATTCAGGCGCCAGGCCTGTTCCACGGCAGTGGCCAGCCCCGCTTTCAAGCCCGGTTTTTCCGTCGCATGAACGGGGTGGCCGACAAGCAGGCCGGCGACACAAATGGCAGCCAATCCGAATTGGCGCTGGACATTCACGATACTCGCTCCTTTTCAACACGGAGCGAATTCTGCGCAACGCCACCTAACATCATGCTGACCGCAAGATTACATTTCTGTAATCTTGGGAATTTGCCCATTTCGCCGGCACACAATGCGTCGCCATGCAACGGGAGAATGCGCGTGAAAATACTGGTTGTCGAAGACGAAATCAAAACCGGGGATTACCTGAGGCAAGGCTTGATGGAAGCCGGGTTTGTCGTCGATCTCGCACGCGACGGGCTGGACGGGCTGCATTTCGCCCTGACCGATGCTTATGACCTGGCGATTCTGGATGTCATGCTGCCCGGCATCGACGGTTGGGCTGTCCTGCAGGGGATTCGCAAAGCCGGGAAAGACATGCCCGTGTTATTCCTGACGGCCCGCGATCAGGTACAGGATCGTGTCCACGGCCTTGAACTCGGGGCCGATGATTACATGGTCAAGCCCTTTTCCTTCGCGGAACTGCTGGCGCGTGTGCGCATCCATTTGCGGCGCGGCAGCAAGGCCAAGGAGTCCGAGTATCTGCGCATCGCCGATCTCGAACTCGACCTGATGCGGCGTCGTGTCACGCGCTCCGGCAAGCGTATCGAGCTGACCGCCAAGGAATTCGCCTTGCTGGAACTGCTGCTGCGGCGTCAGGGCGAGGTCTTGCCGCGCTCCCTGATCGCATCGCAGGTCTGGGACATGAATTTCGACAGCGATTCCAATGTAATCGAAGTCGCCATGCGTCGCCTGCGGGCTAAAGTCGACTCCGGCTTCGAGCCCAAACTGATCCGCACCGTGCGCGGCATGGGCTATGTGCTGGAGATCGTCGCGTGAAGCCTGCCGGACGCAAGTCGATCACCTATCGCCTGACGCTGCTGTTCGCAGCGGCATCGACCGCCGTCCTGCTCGTGCTTGGCCTGTTGATCGGCAATTCGGTCGAACACCATTTCGAACAACAGGACATCGAGGTACTGTCAGGCAAGCTGGAACTGACCCGGCACGCCTTGGAACGGGTTTATTCGCAAAGCGATCTGGATGCCCTGCCGCAGCAACTGGAAGACTCCCTGGTGGGGCATCACGGGTTGGCGGTCATGGTGGTGGCGCCTTCGGGGCAAACCCTGTTCGTCACCAGCGGAGCCGAATTTCCGCAGGCCCTGCTCGTGCAAACTTCCGGCATGTCCGGCGCACGGCCGGTCATCTGGAAATCGAAGGATGGCACACCGCAGCGCGGGATTTCGGAGACGATCCGGACGGGTATCAAGGGGGCGAAACCGGCGGTAGTCGCCATCGCAACGGATATCTCCCGCCACGCACACTTCATGCGTTCGTTCCGGACGACGCTATGGTCGGTTGTCGTCCTCGCCGCTTTCATCAGCGGACTGCTCGGCTGGATCGCGGTCAGACGAGGACTGGCCCCATTGCACGCGATCAAGCGGGAGGCCGCCGCCATTACTGCGGATCGGCTGCATGCCCGCCTGCCTACCGATTCGATCCCGGTCGAACTGGTGGACCTCGCCGAGACCCTGAACCAGATGCTGGCACGACTGGAGGATTCCTTCCGTCGACTGTCCGACTTCTCTTCGGATCTCGCCCACGAATTGCGCACACCGGTGAGTAATCTGCTGACGCAGACCCAGGTCATGCTTTCGCGCGCAAGAACGGCGGATGAGTATCAGGATGTCCTGGCATCGAACGCCGAGGAACTCGAACGCCTGGCGAAAATGATCGCCGAAATGCTGTTCCTGGCCAAGGCCGACAACGAGTTGGTCATGCCCAATCGAGAAACCGTCGACCTGCGGACGGAAGCCGAAGGACTGGCCTCGTTCTATGAGGCCGTTGCCGATGAGAACGGCGTAGCGCTGACCGTAAGCGGGAACGCCCAAGTCAACGGTGATCGCCTGATGCTGCGCAGAGCAATGGGCAATCTGCTGTCGAACGCCATCGTTCACACCCCGAAGGGCGGACACATCCGAGTTCGAATCGGCATGAACGACATCCGCACGGCGACGATCGAGGTTGAGAATTCCGGTGAAACCATCCCGCCAGAGCACCTGCCACGTCTCTTTGATCGTTTCTATCGGACCGACGCCTCCCGAAAACGCCTCACCGACGGTGTTGGTTTGGGGCTGGCCATCACACGCTCGATCATTCAGGCGCATGGCGGGTCGGTATCGGCCCGGTCGGCCGATGGCGTCACTGTATTTGAATTGCGCATCCCGGTAGCGGATCGATGCCCATAGACAACGAACCGGCGCATGGCCACTGGTCGACTGCGGGTTTACCCGCAAGAATGCGCCCGTGCCGGGTGCACCACAAAAAAAATCCCGGCCTTGGGCCGGGATTGGAACGGTTCCGTTGCGGAACCGGAGGAGGATCGCATGCCGGTCGGGAATGGTCTTCCCCGCCCGGATCTGAAATCGTGTTCTTCAGGCAGCCCGGAAGCGACCAGGAGAGCGGCGGGTGCTTTTCCCCCGCGGGTTCCATGAAAAGAAGGGGCGAATCGTTTCGCTCAGAGCGGTCAGCACAACCAACATGACCTTGCCGAACTGCTTGCACTTGCAGCCGAGATGCCGGCAGACGACGCCATGGATGCGCTGCATTTCTTCTGCGCGCAGTTGGTGGGCTCTTTCTTCGATCGCAAAGTAGTCATTGTGTGTCATGGTGTTCTCCATCTGCTGTTGCGGTGCCTCATTGCACGGCCCGAAGTCTAATTACGATCACGACACATAACAATCCGGTTTTTCGGCACAACATTCATGAATATTTTTCACAAAGCTATGCCGACCTGCCCGGCCGGAGCGCTCAGATTCGGGATAAGATGAAGTTGCGGGTCCGTACCGCCTTGATTAGTTTGTGTTTTCTACTATCGATATAGACCTGGATCAATCTGGACATGAAGCCGCGACTCGTCCACCGACTGCGCAAATATTCGCCGCGCGACCTGCTCATCGTCGGCCTGCCCCTGCTGGCGCTGGTGATTGCCGGCTTCTGGCTGGCTTCGCGTTTCATCCAGCCGGCCCCACCCGATACGCTGGTGCTGGCGACCGGCAGCGAGGGAGGCGCCTATCAGGCTTTCGGCGCCGCCTACAAGGATGTGCTGGCGCGCTATGGCATCAGGGTCGTCGAGCAGGCCTCGGCAGGCTCCATGGACAACCTGGCAAGGCTGCGCAATCCGGATCATGCCGTCGATGCCGCCTTCGTGCAGAGCGGCTCAACGCGCGTGCAGGAAGACGACGCCCTGCAGTCGCTCGGCAGCCTGTACCCCGAGCCGCTGTGGATTTTCTATCGAACCGAACTGGTGGAGAGCAACGATGATCGCCCGCTCGACCGCATCGCCCAGCTCAAGGGGCGGCGCATCGCCATCGGCGAGCCCGGCAGCGGTTCGCGCCAGCTTGCCCAGGAACTGCTCTATGCCAACCAGATGGACGCCGGCAACACGAAGCTGCTCGACCACGGCGACCTCGGCCTGGCGCGGGCGTTCGCCACTGGCCGCATCGACGCCGCCTTCGTGGTCGGACCGCCGCAATCGGCGGCGGTGTGGACATTGCTGCATACCCCGGGCGTCCGGTTGATGAACCTGGCCCATGCCGACGCCTACGCGCGCCGCTTCCCCTACCTATCGAGCCTGGTGCTGCCGCGCGGCGCCATCAACCTGGCGGCCGACCTGCCGCCGCAGGACATCCGCCTGGTCGCCGCCACGGCGACCCTGGTGGTGCGCGAGGGCACCCATCCGGCCCTGATCGACCTGCTGATGCAGGCCATGAGCGAATCGCACGGCGGGCCGGGCATCTTTCAGCGTCCGGGGGAATTCCCCCGCGCCACCGTGGCGGCGGGCAGCGAGTTTCCGCTCGCCCCGGCCGCCCAGCGCTATTACAAATCCGGCAAGCCCTGGCTGCAGCGCTACCTGCCGTTCTGGGCGGCCACGCTGATCGACCGCATGGTGGTCATGCTGATCCCGCTGATCGCCGTGCTGATTCCGGTTTCGCGGGTGGCGCCCGGCCTCTACAACTGGCGCGTCAAGTCGCGCATCTACCGCCGCTATGGCGAACTCAAGTTCATCGAGGCCGAAGTCGAGACCGACCCGACCCGCCAAACCCGTGCCGAATGGCACCGGCGCGTGGACGCCATCGAGCACGACATCAACCGCATGGCGATGCCGCTGGCCTTCACCGACATGGTGTACACCCTGCGCCTGCACATCGGTCTGGTGCGCAAGACCATAGACCGGGCAACGGCGGCAGACGCTACAACCGCCTGATCCGCTCCAGCAGCGCGGTGGTCGAGCGCAGGTGAATGAAGGGGATGGAATGCACCCGGCCACCCCAGCCGAGCACCTCGGCCGCGCCGACGATCCGCTCCGTGGGCCAGTCGCCGCCCTTGACGAGGATGTCGGGCCGACAATCGAGCACGCGCCGCAGCGGCGTGTCCTCTTCGAACCAGGTCACCAGCGCCACGCTTTCGAGCGCCGCCAGCACCGCCATGCGGTCTTCGAGGTTGTTCACCGGGCGCTCATTCACGTTGGCGCCCTTGCCGAGGCGCTTCACCGAGGCATCGGTGTTGGCGGCCACGATCAGGCTGGCGCCCAGGGCGCGGGCCTGCGCCAGATAGCTGACATGGCCGCGATGCAGGATGTCGAAGCAGCCGTTGGTGAACACCAGCGGACGCGGCAGCGCGGCGACGCGGGTGGCCAGGTCGGCCGGCGCGCAGAGCTTGCCTTCGAACGCCGGCGCTGCGTAATCCACTCGGGTTCCCAGCGGGCGGGCTTACTTGCTGCCCTGCGCCGGCGGCGGGTCGAGGCGGCGCGCCTCGGCGTCGCTGACGATCTCGAAGACGCGCACCACTTTCAGCACGCCGCCCGTGGTGCGGGCGATCTCGACGGCGGCGCCGGCTTCGCGCTGGGTCACCAGTCCCATCAGGTAGACGACGCCGGCCTCGGTCACCACCTTGACGTGGTTGGCGCCGAACTGGGCGGCATCGATGAAACGCGCCTTGACCTTGGAAGTGATGAAGGTGTCGTTGCTGCGGTTGCCCAGGGTGCTGACTGCGCCGATCTGCAGCTCGTTGCTGATCGCCTTGACGTTTGGCACCGTGGCGACGATCTTCTCGACCTCGGCCTTGGCGGCGGCATCGGGCACTTCGCCGGTCAGCAGCACCGTGCGGTTGTAACTGGTGACATTGACGTGGGCGCGATCGCCATATTTTTCCGAAATGCGGCTGGCGGCGCGAATCTCGATGCCTTCGTCGGTGGCGAAGGTCTCCGCCTGACGGCGGTCGGTGAACATCAGGGCGCCCGTGCCGACGCCGACGGCGGCGACGCCGAAACAACCGGCCAGCAACGGCACGGCCAAGGCAAGCAGGAGCAGGGAGCGGTATTGACTCAGTGTGTTCATGTGATTTCTCCGAGAATGATGGCGTCGATGCCGTCGCACAGGCAATGGATCGTCACCAGATGGACTTCCTGGATGCGAGCGGTGCGGTCGGCGGGCAC
>CAYYHO010000055.1:0-2024 GCA_964471725.1 uncultured Methyloversatilis sp.
AGGGCGAGATCGCCGTCGGGTGGTTGTGGGTCTCGACCTTGGCGAGGATGTGGGTGGTGTCCTCGACGTAGCCGTAACGCCCGCCTTCCTGCGGGAAGAAGCGCTTGATTTTCGCGCCCTCGATGACGGCGGCGTTGTCGGAATAGGCGACCACGGTGCCTTGCGGGTGGGCCTGATGCGAAGCGCGGATCATGCCGAACAGCGTCTGCGGCTGAACCACGCCGTCGATGGTCCAAGTGGCGTTGAATATCTTGTGGCGGCAGTGCTCGGAGTTCGCCTGGGCGAACATCATCAGCTCGACATCGGTCGGGTTGCGGCCGGCCTTTGCAAAGTTTTCGACCAGGTAGTCGATCTCGTCGGCGGACAGCGCCAGGCCCAACTCGCCGTTGGCCCTGACGAGGGCATCCCGCCCGCCGGCCAGGATATCCACCGTCGTCAAGGGCTGCGGCGCTACGTGCCGGAACAGCAGTTCGACGGCATTCATCGATCCCAGCACCGACTCGGTCATGCGGTCGTGAAGCTGGGCGGTGATGCGGTTGAGAGCATGCGTGGTCTGTTCGACCCTGCCTTGCACATGGTAGGCGATGCCGCGTTCGATGCGGCGCACTGCCGTGAACCCGCAGTTGTGCGCGATGTCGGTAGCCTTGGAAGACCACGGCGAAATCGTGCCGAGGCGCGGCGTCACCAGGACCAGTTGCCCCTCGGGCTCGGCCGCCACTTCCCGCGTAACGCCCAGCAGGTCCATGAGGCGATCCAGTTCGTCCGCCCCCAGTTCCGCATCCGTCTCGACGAAATACCAGTGCTCGGCTGCCAGCGGCACCCCCACCTGTCCGGCCAGCCGGGCCAGACGTGATGCGGAAAAGGCGGCGGTACCACGGAGCTTGAGAATGTCGGCCATGTCGGGAGCGTGTCGCTGGGGGAAAATGAGCGGTAAAACAGACCGTGGATTATAGCCGCCGCTTGATTCGCCACCGCCTGGCCCATACTTGATGGCATCAACCAAGGAGAACATATGGCCCCCACGCTCATTTCATTCGCTGCCCCCACAGGGGGCGATGCCTCCTTCGGGACGGCCCTTCAGGAGATATAGCCATGTCCCCATACAGCTACGACGTTTCCCGCGCCGATTTCGAACAAAAGGTGCTGGCCGCCTCGCATCAGGCGCCCGTGCTGGTCGACTTCTGGGCGCCCTGGTGCCAGCCCTGCCGCATCCTCAAGCCGATCCTCGAAAAACTGGCGGCCGAACTGGGCGGCAAGTTCATCCTCGCCAAGGTGAATTCGGACGAGAACCAGGAACTCGCCGTGCAGTACGGCGTGCGCAGCATCCCGGCGGTCAAGGCCTTCGTCGGCGGCAAGCTGGTGGACGAGTTCACCGGCGCGCTGCCGGAAGGGCAGATCCGCCAGTTCCTCGAACGGCTGCTGCCTTCGCCGGCCGAGCCGCTGCGGCAGGAAGCGCTGGCCGCCTATGCGCGCGGCGATGTCGAGGGCGCCCGCAAGACCATGGCGGCGGCGATCAACCTCGACCCGAAGAACGACGACGCCTACCTCGACTTCGTCGAAATGAGCCTGTCGGCCAATGCCCTCGACGAGGCACGCGAACTGCTCGATGTCGTCGCCGGCAAGGCGCGCGACACGGCGCGCGTCGCCGCCCTGCAGGCGCAACTGCAGCTGGCGCAGTCCGGCAGCGGCGCCGATGTCGCCGCCCTGCAGGCGCAGGTGGACGCCAGCCCGGACGACCTCGATACCCGGCTGCAACTGGCCAACGCGCTGGCCGTCGGCCAGGACTATCGCGGCGCCCTGGCCCAACTGCTCGAAATCGTCCGCCGCGACCGCAGCTGGAACGAGGAAGCCGGCCGCAAGACCATGCTGACGCTGTTCAACCTGCTCGCCGCCCAGCCACAGCACGGTGCGCTGGTGCGCGAATACCGCACGCAACTCTCCAGAACCCTGAACTGACTTTCATGATGCGTGGACTACGCCCCCGCTTCATGAAAACGCCCGCCCCCCTTCTCCCCCCTTGCGGG
>CAYYHO010000055.1:2034-3070 GCA_964471725.1 uncultured Methyloversatilis sp.
TTATTTCGTGCTCGCTGCGCTCGCCTGTTACGGGGCGCTACGCAAGGACGCCGGAGCAGTTTGCGCCTGGCGGCGCGTGCCGCATTCGGGCAAGGAAACCTCGCCCGAACGCTGTTGCGATTTTCACGGTAACGCCATGGACATCGAGATCAGCGAAGCCGACGGCGTCCGCTACCTGCACTTCGGCTCCAGCTGGGTGCAGGGCGCCATGCGCGTGGCGCGGCCCTGGGCGCTGGAACTCGACTACACGCAGGCAATGATGCTGGCACTGCTGCTGCGACCGGCCTCGGACTGGCCGCGCAGCGTGCTGCTGATCGGGCTGGGCGCCGCCTCGCTGACCAAGTTCCTTCACCGCCACCGCCCGGCGGCGCGCCTGACCGTGGTGGAGATCGAGCCTGCCGTGGTCGCGGTCGCGCGCCAGAACTTCAAGCTGCCGGAGGAGGACGCGCGCCTGCGCATCGACATCGGCGACGGCGCCGACTTCGTCGCCGCCAGCCGGCAGCAGTTCGACCTGATCCTCGTGGACGGCTTCGACGCCGATGCGCGCACCGGCCGGCTCGACACCCTGCCCTTCTACCTCGACTGCAAGGCCCGACTATCGCAAACCGGGCTCATGGTCACCAACCTGCTGTCGAAGCGGCGCGGCCTGCGCGCCGCGCAGGAACGCATTGCCGAGGCCTTCGACGGCCGCGCGCTCTTCCTGCCGCCCTGCCCCGGCGGCAACGTCATCGCCTTTGCCGCAACGGGTACCCCGGTACGCAAAAACATCAGCGCATTGAAAGCCGCATCGCGCACGCTGCGCGACGACACCGGACTCAACCTCGCCAACACCCTCGCCCGCCTGGAAGCCTCCCGGCTCTGCCCGGAAGGTCGGGTCAGGATTTAGCTCTTCAGGGTTTCTGCGGCATCAAGGCCAGTGAAGTAATCCACGGCTCCAGCCGGCGGCCGACCAGCTGGCGCCGCTGGCCGCCTGGCAGGAGAACCGCCCCTACGCGGTGCCGCCGGGACCGGCCGGGCTCTCGCCCTGGGCCAATCC
>CAYYHO010000055.1:3080-8331 GCA_964471725.1 uncultured Methyloversatilis sp.
CCCGCCGGCGGCCGACGGCGAGGCCGGCTTCGAAGCGCGGCGCGCCCTCGGCCGCCTTGTTCTGCGGGTCGTCCTGCAGCCGTTCCAGCACCGGGCGCAGCGCAAAGGGCACGTTGATCTGTTTGAAGGCGATGTCGGCGAGGTAGCCGGCCAGCCGCTTCTCCTTGTCGCGCAGCAAGACGCGCGGCCGCACCGTGGCGGTGACGATCATGTAACGGCTGCGGTCGGGGTAGCGGGCCCGCAGTGCGGCCAGGTCGGCGCCGCCATCGACGGCGAACAGGCGGCTGTTGGCCTGCTCCTCGCGCTGCAGGGCTTCCTGCGCGCGCTTGGCCCGATTGGCGAATTCCTTGCTGTCGGAGTTCACCTCAGCTGCGGCCGCATGGCGCGCGGCATTTTCGCGTGCCCGTTCCAGCGCCGCCTGCCAGTCGGCGCCGGCAAGTTCCAGCACCACCAGCATTTCACGCGGTAGCTGGCGCTCGTAGCGGCGCTGCGTAGCGCTGTCGAGCGGCCCGGAGGAAATCTCGAAACCCAGCGCGGCCATGCGATCGGCATCGAGCCAGGCCGGCACGCCGCGGCTGACGGCATGGCCAGAATAATTCTCGTTGAATTCGTCGGGCATGCGCCAGGCGAGGCGCAGCGCGAGGCCGCTGTTTTCCGGATGGCGATAGCCGCGGTAAGGCAGCAGGAGTTCCCGCTCGCTGAGCAGCAGCCTGCTTTCCGGCTCGCCGCTGCGGTTCCACCAGGCGCCGCCGAGCGCTACCGCATTGGTGAGCAGGATCAGCACCGTGCCGGCCAGCAGGGTGCGGCCCCTTGTCCAGGCCATCATGCGCCCTCCCCGGCCGAGTCGCTGCGCAATTCGCCGCGCAGGCGCTTGAGGGCAAGCAGGATGAGGATCGCGACCAACCCCAGCAGGAGGAAGAACAGGTACTTGGGCATCCACTGCCACCACCAGTCGAACAGCTTGGTGTACAGGAAGATGACGAAAAAGACGATGCCGGTATTCACCGTCTCGTTTTGCTGCTGCCGCGCGCCCAGCCAGATGGCCAGCACGCTGCCGGCGAAGCCCGTCAGCTGGTAGCCGCCCTCGATCAGGTCAGGATCGAGGGCGAGATGGCTGCCTTCGCCCCAGTGGCCGAGTATCAGCATCGGGATGAACAGGCAGAGCAGGCCGAAGACGCGGTAGATCGCCGCGAAACCGGTGTAGCGGGTGTGGGGAATCCAGTGCGGCAGGGCGAACAGCAGCGCGGCGACGGGGAAGAAGTTCTCCGGGCGCTCGCCGGCATGCAGCCAGTAGATGCCGCTCCAGGCGCCGACGCGCGCCGACACCCAGGCGATCACGCAGCAGATGCCGGCGGCGAGCAGCAGGCGCAGGTCGCAGGCATAGGCCAGCAGAAAGGCCAGCGCCGCCCAGGGCAGCAGGGCGCGGTCGGTCGGCGTCAGGTTCCAAATCTGACCGAGCATCGAGACGTTCAGCACGAAGCAGGCAAAGGCGACCAGCGCCGCCAGCTTGGTGAAGTAGCCGCTCGGGTCGCGCCCCTGGATCCAGACCGTGAGCGCGAGGCTGCCGAGCGCGCTGGCGAGCAGGATGGCGGTCTGCGCCGTTTCGCCGAAGCGGCCCCAGAACTGGTAGAAGAGGAAGAAGACGCTGGCCGCCAGCGCCAGCGCGCCGAGAAAGGAGGCGATGCGCATGCCGAGCGACAACTGGCTGGCGCGGCTGTCGCGGTCGATGTCGAACGCTCCCGCATAGCCGGCCAGCAGGGCCTCGTGGTGGGCCTGCACGGCGGCGTGCTGCGCGGCATCGAGGGTGAGCACCCTGTCGGCTTCCAGCCGCCGCA
Source organism: uncultured Methyloversatilis sp. (assembly GCA_964471725.1). Lineage (GTDB taxonomy): Bacteria > Pseudomonadota > Gammaproteobacteria > Burkholderiales > Rhodocyclaceae > Sulfuricystis. The sequence continues at coordinate 4,916 of CAYYHO010000055.1, forward strand.
GTTCTGCGCGGAAGTTGCGGATGGCATCGGCCCGCTGCTGGGCGGCCTGACGCGTCGGGGCTGGCGGCGGGTTTGTCATGGCATGCCATTATGCGCCGCAAGCCATGCTGAACGCGTAGAGGGAAATCATCCGTGGCCATTTATTTGCGTCGAAAATCTTTACAGGCATATCGTTATCTTATGTATGTATTCGTGTTTGTTATTGATTTTACTTGAGTAATTTGTTCAGGCATACAAATTGCTAAATGCACAACCAGGGGACGGAGTTCAGGCCATCGGCAAACCGGGCGGCCATGGATGGCGTCGATGGTTGTTCAATGCAACATGGAACTCGGGGGCAATGATGAACAAGAAAAAGGTCATGCTTTTCGTCGGAACGATGGTTGCGTCACTGGCTGCCCAGGCAGCCACGGTCACTGCCAAAGTGGTCGCGGATGATTATTACAGCGTCTATGTGGGGAGTGCCGACGGCACCAGCTTGACGCGGGTTGGCGGCTCGGATGGTTCTTTGTGGTTTGGTCAAGGCGCCTCTTTCACGTTCGGCGTTGCTGCCGGCCAATATCTTTATGTCGCCGCATGGGATTCGGCGTCTTATGGCCCGCCCCATATGTGGATCGGTGAATTCAACATAGGCAGCACGCTGTTGGTTTCCAACACGACCGACTGGGTCAGCAAATACGACAATTCGATCAAGGATCCGACCCTTCAGCAAGTCCAGACGCTCATCCAGTCAGCCATGAGCTGGGGTTCCATCGGCGTATCCGGGCCAGACCCCGATGGGGTTTATGGAGATTTATCGCCGGGCAACGGAGCCTTGAGGATCTGGCATGACAGCTTTGGTGGCGATAGCGCCAGTGAAGGCGGCTATGCACTGTTCAGATCTGCCCTGGCCGCCATTCCGGGCCAACCGAACGGCGGATCGGTTCCGCTGCCGGGTACTGCATTGTTGATGCTGCCCGGACTGGCCCTGCTGGGTTACACCGGGCGTCGCCAGACAAAGCCTTGATATTCACCCCTGCGCGGTAAGCGGGGGGAACGCCGGTTTCCCCGCTTCCGTTCCAATGCCTAACCGAAATTTCTGGATATAGCCCGGCAAGGCAGCTAAGATTTCGCTACTTCGGATAGCGAAACCATGATCGGCCTTTTCAAAAACCTGTTCGGCACGCAGGAAGTCGCCATCTCGGACGACCCCTTCGGGCGCGATCCGCAGCCATTGCCCACGGCCGGCGCCGAACCTCCCCCGCCTCCCCGGCGAGAACCGGGCACGAGCGTCTTCCGCGACGAGATCATTGGCGACGGATCGCGCCTGATCGGTTACCGCTTCCAGGCTTTTCGCCAGGGCGGCGGCACGCGCCCCGATCCGGCAGCCTTGCTGACTGCGTTGAAGGCCGACAACCTCGTCAACTTCGCCCAGCGCCGCCTCGCTCTGGTGCCGCTCAGGCTGGAGGAATGGGCGCAGGCCGATTTCGCGTCACTCATCGCGCCTCACACCAGTTTCCTGCTCTCCTCGGACAATCCCGCGCTGCCTGGCCAGGACTGGCTCGATGTGCTCGGCGCCATCAGGAATCGCGGCGGGCGCATCGCGCTGGACATCACCGTCACCCGATCCCATTCCCGGCTGCTCGATCAGGCCGATCTCGTGTTGATCGACCTCAAGGATTACTCGCTCGAACGTTTCGAGAAACAGGTCCGCGCATTGCAGGCAAGCCGCCCCGGAACCGCCCTGGCTGCCCTCTCGGTGGGTTCCTGGGCAGAGCACCGCCTTTGCCAGGGTCTGGGCGTGCGGTACTCCCTCGGCGGATTTGCTGCCATGCCCGACGAACCGCCGCAAGGGGATGAACTCAACCAGAGCCGCCTGATCCTCATCGAGATGCTGAACCAGCTGCGCCACGATGCCAGCGCCGATGCCCTGGTGGCCATCGCCAAGCGCGATCCCGGGGTGGCCGTCAAGCTTCTCGACATGGCCAATTCGCCGCTTTCCGGACTCAGCAGTCCGGTCGCAAGCCTGCAGCAGGCCTTGATGGTGCTGGGCCGGGACATGCTCTACCGCTGGCTGTCCCTGGGCATTTACCGCGCCAGCAGCAACCCGCGCGACGAAACCCTGCTGGAAATCGCCCTCGGCCGGGCGCGTTTCCTCGAGCTGATCGGACAGGGCATCCGCTCCAGGCAGGAATGCGACGAACTCTTCTTCGTCGGCATGCTTTCCTTGCTGGACAGCCTGTTGAACACGCCGATGGCCAAGATCGTCGAGCGGATGACCTTGCCGGAGGTGGTGCGTCAGGTGCTCCTCCACAGCGAAGGTCCGTATGGACGATTCCTCATGCTGGCCATGGCAAGCGAGAAGGGGCGTCTCGATCAACTGACCCGCCTGGCCGAACAAATCGGCATTGCCGAGGAAACCATCGCCGACTGCAGGACCGAGGCGCAGGCCTGGGCCGAGGAAGCCATGCGACTGAGCGGCGGCTGACGCGGCAGGCGTCAGGCGCATAAAATGTCAGCCTGAACATTTCAGAACACCCTGACAAATCATGCACCGCATCTATGGCATCAAGAATTGCGATTCGATGAAGAAGGCATTCGTCTGGCTCGACGAACGCGCCATTCCCTATGAATTCCACGACTACAAGAAGCTCGGCGTGCCGCGCGAGCGGCTGGTCGCCTGGTGCCAGTCGGCCGGCTGGAAGACGCTGCTCAACACCAAGGGCGCCACCTGGCGCAAGCTGACGCCCGAGCAACAGGCGATCTCCACGCAAAGCAAGGCGGTGGCGACGATGCTGGAGCATGCCAGCGTGATCCGCCGTCCCGTGGTGGAAACGGCAGGCGGCCACCTGCTGGTGGGCTTCGACCCGACGACCTTCGAGAGCTTCGTCAAGTGATGGATGCGGTCCGCCGCTTCCTGTTCGAGGACCTCGACATCCGCGGCGCGATGGTGACGCTCGGCAACACTTGGCACGAAATGAACGCCGGGCGCAACGACCCGCCGGTCATCCAGGCCCTGCTGGGCGAGCTGACCGCAGTCACCGCGCTGATCGCCGGAAACCTGAAGACGCCCGGCCGCCTCAGCTTCCAGTTGCGCGGCGATGGTAGCCGTGGTGGCCCCGGGCCGGTATCGCTGCTGCTGGTCGATTGCGACGCGCAGCTGCGCCTGCGTGGCACTGCGCGCTACGCTAATACTGACGCTGATGCCGTCCAAAATTCACGCGGCGTGCCGGCTGATGCCGTCCCAATTTCACGCGGCGTGCCGGCTGATGCCGTCCCGCCAGCGCCGACTTTTGCCGAACTGCTCGGCGATGGCCAGCTGGTGCTGATGCTGCAAACCGGCCTGGGCGAACCCTATCAGAGCGTCGTGCCGCTCGTCGGCGACAGTCTGACGGCGGTGTTCACGCATTTCCTGACGCAGTCGGAGCAGCAGCCGG
>CAYYHO010000056.1:0-8320 GCA_964471725.1 uncultured Methyloversatilis sp.
AGGCATGGCGCATCTCTTCCTCGAGGCTGATCGGCAGGGTTTCCTTGGCAAAAGCAGTGGTCATGTGGGTAGCCGGGCCCCGCGGGTAGGGCACATTGAAAAGGGTGCGATTTTAGCATGAGACACCCGTTAAACCCGATCCGCCCAAGGCATCCGCAATTGCGCTAAGGTACCGTCAACAGGCCACTTTTCCTCATCTCATGACTACCCCCGACAGCGCATTGGCAAAGCAGGCAATCGACCAGGTCATCGATGCCCGCTGGATCATTCCCATCGAACCCGCCGCTACGGTTCTCGAGCATCACAGCCTGGCCATCCACGCCGGCCGCATTCTCGACGTGCTGCCGACCGCCAGGGCTGCAGAGCGTTATGCCGGCAAGCGCCATTACCGGCTCGACGCGCATGTCCTGCTGCCCGGTCTGGTCAATCTGCACACCCATGCAGCCATGAGCCTGCTGCGCGGCTATGCCGACGACATGCCCCTGATGAACTGGCTGCAGGAGCGCATCTGGCCGGCGGAAAGCCGTCATGTTTCGGCCGGTTTCGTGCGTGACGGCACCCGGCTGGCCTGTTGGGAAATGCTCAAGGGCGGCGTCACCTGCTTCAACGACATGTACTTTTTTCCGCGCGCTGCCGCGGAAGCCGCCCTGGCGGCCGGCATGCGCGCCGCGCTGGGCATCACCGTCTTCGAATTCCCCAGTGCCTATGGCAGCGGCGCCGAGGATTACCTCAGCACCGGCCTGGCCATCCGGGATTCGCTCAACGACGAGCCACTGATTTCGTTTTGCCTGGCGCCGCATGCACCCTACACGGTGGCCGACCGCACCTTCGAGCGCATCGCCGTCATCGCCGACCAGCTCGACCTGCCGGTACATGTCCATATCCACGAAACGCGACAGGAAATCGCCGACAGCCTCAAGGAACATGGCGTGCGGCCCATCGAGCGGTTGCGTCGCCTGGGGATGCTCGGACCCGGTTTGATCGCCGTGCATGCGGTGCATCTCGACAACGACGAAATTGCTCTGCTGGCATCCCACGGCTGCCACGTTGCCCATTGCCCCAGTTCGAACATGAAACTGGGCAGCGGCATCGCCCCGCTCGGCGCCCTGCTCGGCCAAGGTGTCGGCGCGGGACTCGGCAGCGACGGCGCCGCCAGCAACAACCGGCTCGACCTGTTCCGCGAAATGCGTCATGCCGCGCTGCTGGCCAAGGTGGCACAGCATGACGCCGCCAGCCTGCCGGCTCACCAGGCACTGCACATGGCAACGCTGGCAGGCGCACGGGCGCTGGGGCTGGATGCGCTGACCGGCTCCCTCGTGCCCGGCAAGGCCGCCGATTGCATCGCCGTCAGGCTCGACGACTGGGATCTGCAACCCTGTTACTGCCCGGCCTCCCACCTGGTCTATGCAGCCGGAAGGGAGCATGTCAGTCACGTCTGGGTGGCCGGCATGTTGCGTATAGAAGACACGCGTCCGGTCGGCCTCGACACGCTGGAATTGTCAATGAATACAAAGCTGTGGCACAATAGACTGTCGAATTAGCCGATCAGCCGACCGGTCCGGTCCGATTCCGATGGCATTTGTTTCATGTCGTCTGGCGGCCCCGTGCATTTGGTCATATAATCGGCGGCACAGTTTATTTCCCCGCCTAAAGATTTACATTTCATCCGAAGAAGGAAAACGAACATGATCAAACTCGCTGCCAAGAACATTCTGCTGGTTGCCGCCCTGGCCTGTATGGGTACCGCCGCCCAGGCGCAAACCCCCGGTGTCGACATGAAGGGCACCGTCGGCTACGTCATCGATGCGCGCGGCAACGTCGCCAAGAGCGGCGCCGGCCTGTGCTGGCGCACCGGTTACTGGACGCCCGCCATGGCCGTTGCCGAGTGCGATCCCGATCTGGTCAAGAAGGAAGCTCCCAAGGCAGCTCCGGCTGCGCCTGCCGCCGCTCCGGCCCCCGCCGCCGCGCCGAAGCCCGCCGCCAAGAAAGTGACTCTGGCTGCCGACGCCCTCTTCGACTTCGACAAGGCTGTGCTGCGCCCCGAAGGCCAGGCCAAGCTGGACAAGATGGCCGCCGACATGAAGGGCATCAAGCTGGAAGTGATCATCGCCGTCGGCCATGCCGACCGCATCGGCAAGGACGCCTACAACCAGAAGCTTTCCGAGCGCCGCGCCGCTGCCGTGAAGAGCTACCTGGTCGGCAAGGGCATCGAAGCCAACCGCATCTACTCCGAAGGCAAGGGCGAGAAGCAGCCCGTCACCGGCGACAAGTGCGGCAAGAGCGTGGTCAAGTCCAAGAAGCTGATCGAGTGCCTGCAACCCGACCGCCGCGTCGAGATCGAGGTGATCGGCACGCAGCAGTAAGCCCGGCCGACAAGCCGCGCAGTGCTCAGGCATCACGAAAAGCCCTGCCCTGCAGGGCTTTTCCTCTTTCAGGACCCGATTCAATGAGCATCAACACCAACGAGCCCGGCAATGTCGATCCGCAGGAGGTGGCCAAGTTCAGCGAACTGGCGCACCGCTGGTGGGACCCGAATTCCGAGTTCAAGCCACTGCATGACATCAATCCGCTGCGCCTCGGCTGGATCGATCGCTGTGTCGGACTGGCCGGCAAGCGTGTGCTGGATGTCGGCTGCGGCGGCGGGCTGCTGGCCGAGGGCATGGCTGCCTGCGGCGCCAGCGTGATGGGCATCGACCTGTCCGAAAAGGCGCTGGGCGTAGCCAGGCTTCATCTCATGGAAAGTGGCCGCCAGGTCGATTACCGCCTTGTCGCTGCCGAAACCTTGGCGGCCGAAGCGCCCGCCGGTTTCGACGCGGTCACCTGCCTCGAGATGCTGGAACATGTGCCCGATCCGGCCAGCACGATCGCCGCCTGTGCCACCCTGGTGAAACCCGGCGGCCAGCTGTTCTTCTCCACCATCAACCGCAACCCGAAGGCCTACCTGTTCGCGGTGATTGGCGCCGAATACATTCTCAACCTGCTGCCCAAGGGCACTCACGATTACGCCAAGTTCCTGCGCCCGGCGGAACTCGCGCGCTTTGCCCGCCAGGTCGGCCTCGACGTGACGGAAGTCATCGGCATGAGCTACAACCCGCTGACGAAAAGCTATCGGCTCGGCAACGACACCAGCGTCAACTACCTGATGCGGGCAACGCGCCCACTGTAAAGCGGGAGATCAACTACTGCCGGGCCGTCGCCCGTTCCCGGCGACGATGGCTCAGAACGGCCGGCACGGAGACCACCGCCAATAGCGTCGCCAGCAGTCCCAGCGGCCAGACGATGGGTTGGTTCCAGCGATCGCGCAGATCCTGCCGCAGCGCTGCATCGACACGCTGGTATTTCAGCGTGTTGTTGCCCACCTTGCTGGGCTTGCGGTTCAGCAGCCAGCTGTGTCGCAAACTGTAGTCCTTGGGATGGAAACCCCACACCCACGGTGTATCTGCCTGCAGGATCGCCAGCATGCGATCGATGATCGCCTGGCGCCGCGGGCTGTTCTCCATCGCCCGCATCTGCTCGAACAGGCGGTCGTATTCCGCGCTGGCGTAGTTGGCGGCGTTCTCGCCGTTATGCTTCACTTTCCCTTGCGGTCCATAGAGCAGGAACAAGAAATTTTCCGGATCGGGATAGTCGGCATTCCAGCCCAGATAGAACAACTGCACGGCGCCCTTGCGCACCTTTTCCTGGAAGCGGTTGTAGTCGGTGCTGCGCACCACCAGCTGGACGTCGATCTTCTGGAACTGCTTGTTGAGCCAGTCGATACGCGACTTGGCGCCGACCCCGGTGGCAGTGGTATCGAGATGCACGACCAGGGGTTCGCCGGTCTTGGCGTGACGCCCGGCCGGCCAGCCCGCCTCGGCCAGCAGTTGCCGCGCCTGTGCGACCGGCTTGCGGCGCGGACCCGCCTCGGTCCAGTCGTACATCAGCGGATTCATGCCCTCGCGCCCGCCGCGATATCCGAAGATGCCGGGCGGAATCGGCCCCTGCGCGGCAATGCCGCGGCCGTTCTGGAAAATCGAAATGAACTCCTCCTGATCGATGGCGATGGCAATCGCCTGGCGCAGCTTGCGCGCCGCCTCGCCATTGCCGCCGACGAGCGGGTCCAGCATGTTGAAGCCCATGTAGAAACTCGTCGTCGCCACCGAGGTCGTCAGCCGGATGCCCTGGGCACGCATGTCCGCCGTCAGGGTAACCTCGCCGCCCGCGCCGATCTGCACCGCCTGATCGAAGGAGTCGGAGGAAATTCCCGATGCGTCGTAGTAGCCCTGCAGGAACTTGTTCCAGTAGGGAATCTGCTCCTTCTCGCGGGTGAACACCACCTTGTCGATGAAGGGCAGCGGCTTGCCGCAATCGGCGAGCAGGCCTTCCCGAGCGTCTTCCGCCTCGCCGTCGCAGGGATAGGTCTCGCCCCGAAAGTACGGATTGCGTTCCAGCACCATGCGCGCATTCGGATTGTTCTCGATCAGCATGTACGGGCCGGTGCCGACCGGGTACCAGTCGAGCGTCAGGTTCTTTTCCGCCATGCCGGGCTGGCTGTGGAACCTGTCAGCCTCCCAGGGCAGCGGCGCGAAGAAGGGCATCGTCAGCCAGTAGTTGAATTGCGGATACTTGCCTTTGATGCGGATGCGGTAGCGGTAGCGGTCAAGCACCTCGACCCCGGCAAGCTGCACGTCGCGCAGGTCCAGCCAGGTTTCGCCGGCCTGGCGCCGTTCCGCCAGCGCCGACTTTTTCAGCAACTCCGCCAGCTCGCCCAGGCCGACGATGTACTCGCTCATCAGACCCAGGATGGGCGAATGCAGGCGCGGATGCGCCAGCCGCTTGATGCCGTACACATAGTCGGCCGCCGTCAGCTCACGCGTGTCGCGTTGCTTGAAGTCGCCCAGCACATGATATTTCTCCAGATCGGCGCGCGACAGCTCGTGATAGGCATGCTGCCCCGCCGCGTTGCGTGCGAAGGCGGGATGCGGCTGGAAACGGATACCCGGCTTGATCTCGATGACATAGTCGGTGTAGGCGATGCGTGCCGCATCGGCCGCTTGCGGCAGCGCCCTGCCCGCGGCATCGAAATAGCGTGGCTGCGGCACGGCGGTCGCCGTGGCGGCAATCGGTTCGTAAGGACGCCGCAGATAGTGGTACTGCAGGGGCGGCTCGTAAATCTGCGCCGTGAAGGCGATCTCGTCCGCGCTGTAGGATTGCACCGGATCGAGGTGCTTGGGGCGATCGGTGAACGCGGTATAGAGGATGTTGCGCCCCCGCTCGACGGTCGGATAGGGATCGTTCCAGGCCGTGCCGCAGCCCACGAGCAGCATGATCGGCAGCAGTATCGGCAGGCGGGTCATGGCGGCTAGTGTAATTGAATCGCGGCTATAATCCGCAACTCGAATCAGGAGAAAAAATGGCCCCCACGCACGCCTTGTCCGCTGCCCCCAGCGGGGGTGTTGCGCCCTTCGGGACGGCCCTTCAGGAGATATGATTATGGGATTTCTTGCCGGCAAACGCATCCTCCTTACCGGCCTCTTGTCCAACCGCTCGATCGCCTATGGCATTGCCAAGGCCTGCCATCGCGAAGGGGCGCAACTGGCGTTCACCTACCAGAACGATCGCTTCCTCGACCGCATCGTCAAGTTCGCCGGCGAATTCGACAGCAAGCTGGTCTTCCCGCTCGATGTCTCCGATGACGCGCAGATAGAAGCGGTGTTCACCGAACTCGCCAAGCACTGGGACGGACTCGACGGCCTGGTGCATTCGATCGCCTACGCGCCCGGCGAGGCGATCGAGGGCGATTTCCTCGACGGCATCACGCGCGAACGATTCCGCATCGCCCACGACATCTCGTCGTACAGCTATGCGGCGCTGGCCAAGGCGGCGCGGCCCCTGCTGCTCAAGGGCAACCGTCCGGCACTGCTCGCGCTGACCTATCTGGGCGCCGAGCGCACCTTGCCCAACTACAACACCATGGGCCTGGCCAAGGCCAGCCTCGAAGCCGCAACCCGCTACCTTGCCTTCTGCCTCGGCCCGCAAGGCATCCGCGCCAACGCCATCTCGGCCGGCCCGATCAAGACGCTGGCCGCTTCGGGCATCGGCAATTTCGGCAAGCTGCTGGCCTACAACGCACACCATGCCCCTCTGCGGCGCAACGTCAACATCGAGGAAGTGGGCAACGCCGCCGCCTTCCTGCTCTCCGACCTTGCCAGCGGCATCACCGCGGAAATCATGTACGTCGACGGCGGCCTCAACACCACGGCGCTGGGCAACCCCGATCCCTTGCCATAACCCCATGAGGGGAGGCTGGGAGGGGCGGGATTATTTTGCTTCCAGCAGGTTCTTGTTGATGCTGACCTCGTAGCGCGCCTTGAGGGCTTCCATCCAGGCGACCAGTTCCTGATCGGCCATGATCTGGGCATAATTCTGGCGCAGCGCGACGGCGGCCGGAGGCTCGGCGCCTGCTGCGGCGAATTTCTTGATGGCGCCGATGCGGTAGAGCGCATAGGCGCCGCCGGGCAGCGCCGTGCCGGCATAGGCCGGCAGTTTGGCAACGTCGCTGCCGAACACAGCGCGCAGCGCTTCGGCGCTCATCTGCTGGGCCTGGGCGCGCGAAACCTTGCGGGTTTGCCCCCAGGTCAGCGCAACCGACTCGCCCTGTTGCAGCCGGGCCAGCTTGCTTGCGCCATCCTGTGCAGCCAGCTTGGCGGCCTCCTGGTTCACCAGGATCCTCTCGATGGCTGTCTGCACGGTTTCGAGCGGTTGCAGCGCAGCCGGCTTGTGCTCGACCACGCGCGCCGCCACCAGGGTATTCGGCGCCACCTCGACGGCCTCGGTGTTGCGCTTGTTCTTCAGGACATCGTCGGAGAACAGGGCTGCCATCAGCTTGGCATTGGTGAATGGCGGCGCGGCGGCGCCATCCTTCACCATCCAGTCGCTGCGCAGTACATCCAGCTTGAATTTCTCGGTGACCGGCGCCAGGCTGTCCGATTGCTCGTAGACCATGTTGATGAAGTGCTCAGCCGACTCGACATATTTCCTCGCCGCAGCCTGGCGCTTGAGTTCGGCGGCAATGCCGGCCTTGAGTTCTTCGAAGGCCTGGACCCGCTCGGCGCGCACCCCGGTGAGCTTGATGATGTGGAAGCCGAAATCGGAGCGGATCAGTTCGGAGATCTGGTTCTCCTTGAGCGCAAACACGCTGTCTTCGAAAGGCTTGACCATCATGCCGCGGCCGAACCAGTCGAGGTCGCCACCCTTGGCGGCCGATCCAGGATCCTGTGAATGCTGGCTGGCCAGCTTGGCGAAGTCTTCGGGCTGCTTCTTCAATTGGGCCAGCAGGCCCGCGGCCTTTGCCTGCGCGGCCTTCACTTCGGCTTCGGGCGCATTCTTGGCTACCGTGATCAGGATATGGCTGGCGCGCCGCGTTTCGGGTTGCTTGTTGCGCTCAGCTTGCGCCGTGTAGGCTTTCCTGAGTTCCTCCTCGGATACGGCGATCTGGGCCGCGACCCGGTCCTGGCTCAGCACGACGAATTCGGCCTTGACCTGCTCGGGCGTCTCGAACTGCTTGCGGTTGGCCTCGTAGTAGTTCCTGACCGCATCGGCTGCCAGCTTGATCTGAGCCGCGTAGTGCTCGGGGCGCAGCACCGCCTCGGCAATTTCGCGCTCTTCGAGTTGCGAGGCCAGCCAGCGCTCGGCGGAAAGCCGGCCGGCCGGGGCAGCCTCGGTCACCGCGGCGAGCGCCTGCTGCATGACGAGATCCTGGCGCAGCCGCGCCTCGAACATTTCCTTGCTCATGTTCTGCGCCGCGACGACGGCGGCATAGCGTTCCTGGGAGAACTTGCCGTCCTCCTGCAATTGCGGCACCGAAGCGATGAAATCGATCAGTTGGGCGTCGCTGACGGCCAGCCGGGATTTCTGCGCATGCAGCGCCAGCAGACGCTGGTTCACCAGCGTATCGATGACGGCACGGCGGATTTCCGGGCTGTCCAGCAATGCCGGGTTGGCGTTGCCCAGCATCGGCCGCAGCCGGTCCTGCTGCTCGCGCAAGGCCTGCTGGAACTCATTGACGGAGATGGGCGAGCCGCCTACCGTGGCAACATCCCCGGCGCCGCCCGGATTGACGTAGGAATCGACGCCCCACAGCGCAAACGGCAATATGATGATTGCCAATACCACCTTGATGAATGTCTTGCTGTTGCGCACGTAATCGAACATGACCTGGCTTTCGAAGAAAAAAGGCGAACCGCGGTTCGCCTTTTGTTTTGCGCGCGCCGGCCTGCAAGGTTAATGGTGGGTGCTGACGGGCTCGAACCGCCGACATTCGCCTTGTAAGGGCGACGCT
>CAYYHO010000057.1:0-5097 GCA_964471725.1 uncultured Methyloversatilis sp.
CTTATCGCGCGTGCTCAATCCATGTAGATGCGCACTTGCAATGTGGAATTGCATAAATTAAACTTCCTCCCCATGCTCTCTCGCCAACTGACCGACACGCTATTGCGCCTTGCCGACTCCTTCCCGGTTTTGGCCATCACAGGGCCACGGCAATCGGGAAAGACGACGTTGGCACGGGCCGTTTTTGCCGCCAAACCCTACGTCAGTCTAGAAAACCCTGCCGACCTTCTCTTTGCCAAGGAAGATCCACGAGGTTTCCTGGCTCGATATCCCGATGGAGCAATTTTTGACGAAGCGCAGCGCTGGCCGGAATTGTTTTCCTGGTTGCAAGGCATAGTGGACGAAGACCGGCGTGGCGGTCGATTCGTTCTCACCGGATCGCAGCAGTTCGGTCTGCAGGCGGGCATTTCGCAATCGCTCGCCGGGCGCGTTGGCATGACGCAACTGCTGCCACTGTCACTGGCCGAATGGCCGGAATCCGCCAAACCAGATCTGGATGACATGCTGCTTACGGGTGGCTATCCCGCCGTGGTTGCCCAGGGAGTCCCCGCTGAAGATTGGTTCCCGAGTTACGTAGCAACTTACGTGGAGCGTGATGTTCGGCAGGTGATGAAGATTCAGGATCTCGGCGTGTTTCAGCGTTTTCTCAGACTGTGTGCAGCCCGGACCGGCCAGTTGCTCAATCTGGCGGCACTGGCCAGCGAAGCGGGCATATCGGAGGGTAGCGCGCGGGCCTGGCTTTCGGTGCTGGAGAGCAGTTATCTGGTGACACGTTTGCCGCCCTATCACCGCAATTTTGGCAAGCGTCTGGTCAAGACACCCAAGCTGTATTTTCTCGATGTCGGACTGGCGTGCTGGCTGCTCGGGATCCACACCAGTCAGACTTTGTCCTTGCATCCCCTCCGCGGTGCGCTGTTCGAAACCTGGGTAGTCGGAGAGTTCGTTAAGCACCGCTTCAACAGCGGACAAGCCGCCGAACTGTATTTCTGGCGAGACAGCAACGGACTCGAATGCGATTTACTCTTTGAGTCGGCAGGCCGTTTGCAGCCAGTAGAGATCAAGTCAGGACAGACGATCACCACCGATTACATCAAGGCAGGCCAGAAAGCCGGGCGAATCGCAGGAGAGGAGGCGCTGACCCCTTGGCTCATTCACGGCGGGAGCGATGCCTACGAGCGGAGTGGCGTTAGGGTCATCCCTTGGCGAGGACTTGGGCAAGCTTCATAAAGGCATTTCGCCACTGGCTGTTAAGGCTGCAGGAGGGAGAAAATTATGAGAGCGCACCCATCATGGGATCAATTCCGCAATGCTTTCCCACTCAATGACCGGGGTTGGTTCGTAACGCCGTGGGGGCGCTACAATTCAGGTAGCCACTGATTCGCGAGGATTGGTGGCTTTTTTTCTTGCACCCGGCCAAGCTGGCCGTAACGAATGAACAGGCAGCCCATGAACAAATTCATCGACCAGTTTCCGCTCCCCCTGCTTGTCGGCCTGGCGGTCTTCATGCTGGGCTCGCCCTTTTTCCCCGAGCCCCACCTGGTCGAGAAGATGAAGATGCTGGCCGCGGGATCGCTCACCAAACCCATCGACATCTTCGATGTCCTCTGGCACCTGCTGCCGTCGGTCCTGCTCGCCGTCAAACTGGCGCGGCGCAACAAGCCGGGCAACGATTGACGATTTGCCGTACCACTGCTGCCCGGCCGCCCCGCATTCGGGTAACATCCACCCGCCTTACATATTCAGACGGCGTATGCACGTTCGATACCGCGTGCCCTGCCGGCCCGTAAACCCGGTTTCCCTGGCGCCTTTGCCGAACACCCGAGCGGATCCTGCATGCAGAAAATCCAGACCCTGATCGACAACGTCGAAAAAGTCATCATCGGCAAGCGCCCGGTCGTCGAGCTCGCCGTCATCGCGCTGCTGTGCCGCGGCCATGTCCTCCTCGAAGACGTGCCCGGCACCGGCAAGACCATGCTGGCGCGGGCGCTGGCGAAGTCCGTCGCGGTCGACATGAAGCGCCTGCAATGCACGCCCGACCTGCTGCCCTCCGACATCACCGGGGTGCCGATCTACAACCAGAAGACCGGCGAGTTCGAGTTCCGTCCCGGCCCGGTGTTCACCCACATCCTGCTGGCCGACGAGATCAACCGGGCGACGCCGCGCGCCCAGTCGGCGCTGCTCGAATGCATGGAGGAATTCCGCGTCAGCGTCGATGGCGCGACCTACGAGTTGCCCAAGACCTTCATGGTGCTGGCCACCCAGAACCCGATCGACATGGCCGGCACCCATGCCCTGCCCGAGGCGCAGCTCGACCGCTTCCTGGTGCGCCTCTCGGTCGGTTATCCGACCCTCGACGAAGAATTGCGCATCATCAGCGCCCAGGCCCAGGCCCATCCCATCGAGTCCCTGGCGCCGGTGATTGCCGAAGCCGAGATCCTCGCCGCCCGCGAGGCCGTCAAGGCCATCCATGTCAGCCCGGACGTGGCCCGCTACGCGGCCAGCATCACCGCGGCGACACGCGGGCATGCCGACCTGCGCCTCGGCGCCAGCCCGCGCGGCACGCTGGCCCTGGTGCGCGGCGCGCAGGGCCTCGCCCTGCTGCGCGGCAAGACCTTCGTGACGCCGGATCTCGTCAAGGCGATGGCCGGCCCGGTGCTCGAGCACCGCCTCATCATCCGGCCGCAGGCGGCCGCGATGGGGCACAGCGCAGGCAGCCTGCTGCAGGATATCCTCGCCCAGGTGCCGCCGCCGGTCTGAGCCGCGGATGAGCACGTCGCTCCGCTCGTTGCTCGCCTGGCCCGCCCGCCATGCCAAACCCCTGATCCTGGGGTTCCTGGTCCTGATTGCCTACGTCGCGGCGATCAACCGGAGCCAGCCGCTGGTCTGGGCGATTGCCGCGCTGCTGCTCGCCACCCTGCTCACCGGCCTGGTGTGGCCGCACTGGCTGGTGAAGCGCCTCTCGGTGGTGCGCCGCGGGCCCGAGCGTGCCGAGGAAGGTGAGACCATCCACTTCGATGTCGAAGTCGCCAACCGCGGCCTGTTGCCGCGCTTCATGGTCGAACTGGTCGATCACCTGCCGTTCGTCGGGGCCGCGGAAGGTCCGGTCAGCCACGGCACGAAGACTCTCGGCATGGTCGCCCACGTGCCCGGCGGCGGCAGCCGCCGCTTCGCGGTGCCCGTCCTCTGCGAAAAGCGCGGCCATTATCGGCTGGGGCCGGTCGGACTGGCCTCCAGCTTTCCCCTCGGCCTTGCCGAAGCTCGCCAGCAGCGCAACGAGGGCGTACAGCACCTGACCATCTATCCCGACATCTTCACCATCGTCGGGCTGCCCCTCAGAGGGTCGCCGAGCCAGATCCATCGCGGCGGCTACCTGCTGCCGGAGGGAGCGGGCGCCGCCGAATTCTCCGGCCTGCGCGAGTACCGCCGCGGCGACAACCCGCGCCATGTGCACTGGCCCACCACGGCGCGCCTCAACGAACTCATGATCAAGGAATTCGAGCCGCTCGCCTCGGCCTGCCTGATCATCGCCCTCGACCAGTCCGCCAGCGCCAATGCCGGCGCCGGCAAGCAGGCCACCTTCGAATACGCGGTGCGCATCGCCGGCTCGATCGCCAAATATGCCTGCAGCAACAACCTGCCGGTGCGCGTGGCCGGCACCGGCGCGCAGCCGTTGCACCTGCCCGGCGGGATCGGCGAGCACCATTACCGGCGCATCCTCGATGCTCTCGCCGTCGTCGATGCCGACGGCGCCACCCCCTACGCCCGGCTGCTGCAGCAGATCGCAACCGGATGTCGGCCGGGCGAAACCGTCGTCGTGTTCCTGTCGGAACCGGCCGCCCTGCTGGCCGAAACCCTGCAAAGCCTCGCCCTGCTGCGGGCGCGCGGCGCCCATCTCCATGCGGTGCTGTTCGAGCGGGACAGCTTCCTGCCGCAGCAAAAAGTCGGCGCTGACGGGACGGCACTGGCGCACGCCGGCCTGCTCGAGATGGGCGCGCACTGCCTGCGCGTGCGCAAGGGCGACGATCTCGTGAAGCTGTTCAACCCGTGAAGACGCCCTCCCCGCCCCTCACCTACCGGCCGGCTTATGTCGGCCTGTTCGCCGCGCTGTTCCTCGCGATGGTGTGCAACAACTTCCTCGACATCCGGCACGGCTTCTTCCTCTTCGACACGATCCTATGGGCCATCGTCTTCGCCATCACGGTCTGGATCGGCTGGCGCCAGCAGGGTGAAGCCGGCCAGGGCGGCGAGAAGGCCAAGAAGGTGGTCTTCATCCTCGGCCTGTTCCTCGTGGTATTCATCTTCATCCCGATGTACCGCTTCCCGCGGGCCGGCGTGGCAATGCTGGCGATGCTGCAGGCGGCGCAGAACTGCGTGACGGTGAGCCGCCGGTCGCTGCACCTGGGCCTGCTGGTCTCCGCCGTGCTGGTGATGTTCGCCGCCACGCACCACCGGGCCGACTGGACGATGCTGTTCTACCTGGTGCCCTACATCGGCGCGGTGGTGTTCACGCTGGTCGCCGAACAGGTCAGCCGGCGCGCCGCGGACCTGCGCCAGGAAAGCCTCGGCAAGGGCACGACGGGCGGCCAGGGAGCCGCCATCGTCGCCGCCACCCTGGCGATCCTGCTGGGCGGCGCCCTGCTCTACAACGCCACACCGCAAGTGGGATGGCCCCAGCTGTTCTGGCAATACGGCCAGCCGGGCAACATCGGCCTTCTCGGCGACCAACCGGGCCAGGGGCAGGCCGGCCGGCAGCCCGGCGACGCCAGTGGCGGCGGCGGCATGGGTGGCGGCGAAGCAAGGCCGGCCAAGGGCGGCTGGCCCTCTCCCGAGGAAATGCGCGCGGCCGCCCGGCGCGAGGGGATGCCGGAATGGCAGGCGGCCACGATCCGGCAGATGGCCGACTGGGCCGAACTGACCGAAATGACGCTGCGGCCGCTCAGGCTGGGGCTGGACGAGTTGCTGAAAGACATCCGGGAATGGCTGGAGCAGCACAAACAACAGATCATGCAGTCGCTGCTCGCCCTGCTCGCGCTGGCGCTGCTGATCGCCGCCTGGCTGCTGCTGCGGGAAGCGCGCGCCGGCCTGTGGCTGCGCGCG
>CAYYHO010000057.1:5107-8259 GCA_964471725.1 uncultured Methyloversatilis sp.
TGTCCGGGGTCGTGACGCAGGCGCGGGCGCGCCACGAGGGCGCGCGCTTCGACTACCTGCAACTGGGCCTGCTGCGCCTGCACGCGCCCGGCAATGGCGGCGCCTGCCAGTACTACCGCGCCCTGCAGCGGTTGATGGACGTGCAGGGGCTGCCGCGGCCGCCCGCGACCAATACGCGCGAATACCTGGCGCAGATCGCCCGCCGCTTCGAGCACCTGCGCCGCGAGCTGATCGAGATCACCTTCTTCTTCGAACGAGCCCGTTACGGCCGCCAGCAGACGACGGCTGCCGAGCTCGCCCGGGTGCGGCAGCATTACCGGCAGGTTTTTCGGCGGGTCGGGCAGCTGGACTAGCGCGAAATATCCGGCTAGAGCACGTAAAGCAGGATCGTCAGGTAATGCGCCGCGCTGCCGGCGATGACGAACAAATGCCAGATGCCGTGCGCATGGACGAGGCGGCCGTCGAGCAAATAGAAGACGATGCCCAGCGTATACAGCAGGCCGCCGCCGGCGAGCCAGGCGAAGCCGGCGGTGCCGAGCACCTCCAGCAGCGGCACCAGGGCGAACACGGCCACCCAGCCCATCACCACGTAGATCACCACCGACAGGATGCGCGCCTCGTTGCGCGGCCGCAGCTCCTGCAATATGCCGAGCAGGGCCAGCCCCCACACCACGCCGAACAGCGACCAGCCCCAGGGGCCGCGCAGCGTGACCAGGCAGAACGGCGTGTAGCTGCCGGCGATCAGCAGGTAGATGCTGTGGTGGTCGAGCTTCTGCAGGATGCGCTTGGCGCGCCCGCGCACGCTGTGGTACAGCGTCGAGCAGCAGTAGAGCAGCACCAGGGAGGCGCCGTAGATCGACAGGCTGGTGATCTTCCACGGATCGCCCTGCTGCGCGGCCAGCGCGACCAGCACGATGCAACCGGCCAGCGCCAGCACGGCGCCGAATAGGTGCGTCAGCGCGTTGAATCGTTCCCCGTGGTACATCGAATCCCCATTCCGTTGTCGAACAGGGCGCTATCTTAGACCCTTAACTGCCCATGCCGGGAAAACTGGCGCCGCCGTGCTTGCGCAGCAGGTGCACCTTGGCCAGCCCGCCCTGGGCGGTTTCCCGGTAGCTTGCCTTCATGTCGCAGCCGGTCTCCCACATGGTGCGCACCACCTCGTCGAAGGGCACGATGTGGTGGCCGTCGGACAGCAGCGCGTAGGCCGCGCAATCGACGGCACGCACCGCGCCGATGGCGTTGCGCTCGATGCAGGGAATCTGCACATAGCCGCCGATCGGGTCGCAGGTCAGCCCGAGATGGTGTTCGAGGCCCATTTCCGCCGCGTACTCGATCTGGCGCACCGAGCCGCCCAGCAGCTGGGCCGCGGCGCCCGCCGCCATCGCGCAGGCGGTGCCGACCTCGCCCTGGCAGCCGACCTCGGCGCCCGAAATCGAGGCATTGCGCTTGACGATGTTGCCGATCAGGCCGGCGGTGGCGAGCGCACGAACTATTTTCTCGTCGGACAGTTTCGACTGCTGCTGCAGGAAAAACAGCACGGCCGGCAGCACGCCGCAGGCGCCGCAGGTCGGCGCCGTGACCACCGCCCCGCCGGCCGCGTTCTCCTCCGACACCGCCAGCGCATAGGCGAACTGCAGGGCGGTCTGGCCGAAATAGCCGGACAGGCTCTGGGCGCGCGCATGATAGGCGGCGGCCTTGCGCGGTACGTGCAGGCTGCCGGGCAACTTGCCCTCGGCATTCAGGCCGCGCTCGATGGTCTGCTGCATGGCCTGCCAGATGTCCTTGAGATACGTCCAGATCGCCGCGCCTTCGTGCTGGACGACCAGCTCCCAGAGCAGCAGGCCCTCGCGCTCGGTCTGCTCCAGCACCTCGCTCATGCCCGCGTAGGGATACACATCCGGGCCGCCGTCGGCCTTGCCCTCCGCGTCGAGCAGGGCGCCGCCACCCACTGAATACACGATGCGCGACGCCAGCACATGTCCGGCGGCGTCGAGCGCCTCGAACTGCATGCCGTTGGGGTGGCGCGGCAGGCATTGCTCGGGCAGCCAGACCAGATCGACCGGCAGCGGGGCGAACGGCGCGCTGACGGCCTGGTCGGTCAGGTGGCCGCGCCCGGTCGCCGCCAGGCTGCCGTAGAGCGTCACGCGCAGGCGCGCGGCGCCCGCCGCGAGCGGCCTGAAGGCCTCCGCGGCGAAGCGCGGCCCCATGGTGTGGCTGCTCGAGGGGCCGAGGCCGATCCGATACAGTTCCTGGAGGGATTTCATCGTGTGGCTCCGTTCATTGGCAAGGGCGCAGTTCGACGACCGCCTGCGCCGGCAGGCCCGGCAGCCAGGCGTCGAGCGTCCGGCAATCTCCGGCGGCGCAGATCGTGTAGGGGGCGACGTAGGGCGAGTGCGTCAGGCGCACGTTCGGCAGCGGCGGCAGGCGCGGCACGTAGTGCCAGGCGCCGTCGCGCAGCACCGCGCCCGCGGGCGGCTCCATGCCCGCGCCGCTGCTGCGGATGCGCGCCGCGTCGATGACGAGCGCGCCGTTGGCGAACCGCCAGTCCTCCTCCCAAAGCACCTTCTCGATCGAATGCTGCCAGGACAAGGTCAGCGTCTCGCTGGCCAGCGAGACGAGCAGCCCAGCGGCGGCCAGGCAGAGCGAAAGTGGCATGGGGCGGGAAAAAGTCGGCGCTGGCGGGACGGCATCGGCGCCGCCCTCGCGTCACCCGGAAACGGCCGGCGCGCGCCGCGCACGCCAGAAGCGCCAGCCGAAGAAGATTGCGCCTATGGCGATGCCGGCCTCGTCGGTGATCGGCAGGGCGACGATCAGGGAAGCGGCGCCGGCGGCGGCAAAGGCGCGTTCCCACCACTTGAGCGGGCCCTGCAGATAGCCGATGGCGGCCGCGCCCCACAGGGCGATCGCCAACAGGGCCTTGCCGACGATGTAGGCGACGGCCAGCACGGTCGGGTTGCCCTGCAGCATCAGCGCATTGTCATAGACCGCCATGTACGGCACGACGAAGCCGGCGATGGCGATCTGCACTGCCTTGAAGCCGATCTTCATCGGCGGCTCCTTGGCGATCGAACTGGCCGCGAAGGCGGCGAGCGCCACCGGCGGCGTCAGGTCGGCCATGATGCCGAAGTAGAAGACGAACATGTGGCTGA
>CAYYHO010000058.1:0-8248 GCA_964471725.1 uncultured Methyloversatilis sp.
GGCGGAACAGGTCGGCGCGCGGCGGGTAGTCGAAGGCCAGCGTGGCGAGCGCGGCAAAGCTGTCGAAACGGCCCAGATGCCTGCCGTAAAAGGTTTCGATGCCGACGATGGCGACGATGATTTCCGCCGGCACGCCGGTGAGTGCCTCGGCTTTGGCGAGGGTGGCCGCGTGCCGGCGCCAGAACTCCAGGCCGGCGGCGATGCGGCGCGGCTCGATGAAGCGCTGGCGATAGGCGGCCCAGGAGCGGATGCCCGGATCGGCCGGTGGGGCGATGGCTTTCAGGACCGTCGGCAGCGGTTTTGTTTTCCGGAACAGCGCGATGAGCTGCTCAGGGTCGAGGCCGTGACGCGCCTGCATTTCGCTGATGAAAACCTGCACATCTTCCCGCTGGGCGTAGCTGGCGGATGCAGCGGAAGGTGTGGCGGCCACGGCGACAAGGGGCAGGCTGGCTGACAGCAGGGAGAAGACGAGCAGTGCAGAACGGATCATGGCGTGAAAGCCGCAACGCGGCGGCGCAGTTCTTTGAGCATGGTGTTGATTGTGGCAGCAGGTGCTGGACCGTAGCGTAGTGTGGCATACAGCCGGGCGATGGCGTCGAGTTCCGCGGCATGTCTGGGCAGGGCGCCGGCGACGCGACCGACATACTCCCGGGGGCCTTCCCAGGCATGTCGGGCGAGTCCCTTCTCATGTCTGGCCAGGCGGCGCGAGAGTTGCTGCCAGGCGCGCGCGGCGGGGTCGGCGCGCGGCCGGCGATAAAGCATCCAGCCGCTCAAAGCCAGCAGCACGAGGCCGCCCAGGACGGCGAGGGCAGCGCCCATGCTGCGCCAGTCGGGTTCGCGCATGCCGAGCTTCTTCAGGAAGTTGCGCTGTCGTTCCGGGTTGTAGCCGAGCACCCACTGGTTCCAGGCGTCGCTGATGGCCCACCAGCGGAAGCGCGCGGCGCGCAGCCAGTCGAGGCCGGAACCCGACAGGAAGGGCAGGGGTTCGCCGGCCGGCAGGGCGGCGGCGAGGTTGATCTCGATGCGCGCCGGCGCGCTGAGGGCGGTGGGGTCGACGCGCACCCAGCCCTGCTGCGCCAGCCAGACTTCGGCCCAGGCATGGGCATCCGACTGGCGGATCACCCAGCTGTCATCGACCGGATTGTGCTCGCCGCCCTGATAGCCGGTCACCACGCGCGCCGGCACCCCGGCGGCGCGCATCAGCACGACGAAGGAGGCGGCGAAATGCTCGCAGAAGCCGCGCTTGTGGTCGAACAGGAAGGCGTCGGCGACATCCTCGTCCATGAGCGGCGGCTGCAGCGTGTAGACGAAGCCCTGGCCGCGCATGAAGTCGATGGCGCGCTGCAGCCGTTGCGCCTCGCTCTCGCCGCGCTGTTGCCACTCGGCGCCGAGCGCCTGCGTGCGCGGATTGAGCGTCGCGGGCAGGGTCAGCGCCTGGGCAAGCACCCTGGGATGCTCGGCGGCATGGCGCAGCGTCGCCTGCGAGCGCAATTCGTAGCGGATGCGTTCGCGCACCGGCTTTCTGGCGTGCAGCTGGAAATCCGAGGTCAATGCGGCGATGGCCGGCAGGGTGACCGGCAGTTCGAGCGCGAACAGCCAGGGCTTGTTGTGCGGTTCCAGCGTGATTGCATAGTCATAAACCGGGCGCTGGGCATCCGGCTCCGCTCGATAAGGCAGCGGCACGTCGAGCGACTGGATACCGGGCCGCCAGGTGCGGCCTTCGAGCCGCGCGAGCACCGGGCCGCGCCAGTAAAGCTCGGGTCTGGGCGGCGCCGGGCCGTCGAAGCGGGCGCGGAAGGCGATGGCATCGGACTGGATCAGGTTGTTGATGGCGCCGGGAGACATGTTGTCCGACAGGCCGGTGAGGCTGCTGTGCGCATCGCTCGGCAGCCCCCACAGCGGCCCGGCGATGCGCGGAAAGAGGACGAACAGGATCAGCATGAACGGCACGGCCTGCACCAGCAGCAGGCCGGCGAGCCGCAACAGCTCCGCGGCGCGGGCCTGGGCGTCGCTCAGGCTGGCGAGCGCGGCGGTGGCGATGACGAGGGTGCCGAGCAGGGTGGCGGCCACGCTCATCGACTGGTCCTCGAAAAACTGGGTGAGCGTCAGGAAATAGGCAAGCAGGACGATGGCCAGCCCGTCGCGCGGCGTGCGGGCCTCCAGCTGCTTCAGGGCGAGAAAGATCAGCAGCAGGCCGATGCCGGCGCGCTGGCCGAACAGCGTGCGATATTCGAGGAGCACGGCGGCGATGCCCGCCAGGGTGACCAAGCCGAGCAGCCAGCGGCTGGGCAGCGGCTGGCGCCACCAGGCCAGGGCGGCACGCCAGCAAAACGCCGCGCCGGTGACGAGCGACAACCAGAGGGGAACGTGCGGCGCCAGCGGCGCGCTCGCCGCCAGTCCCGTCGCCAGCAGCCACCAGGTCTGCGCCGGGGTGAGCGGTTGCGGCGGGACGGGGTTACTGGCCATACAGGGCGAGGGCTTGCAGGCAGGCGTGGAGGTGAGCGGGGCCATGCGCCTGGGCGATCTCGCTGCCGGGCAGGCGCAGCCCCCAGGCGTGGCCGGCGCTCTCGGCATCCAGCACCCAGCGGGTCAGGATCGACAGCCGCGTTTCGAGCGGCATGCCGGCGGGCAGGGCATCCCAGTCGATCCACAGCGCCTGCGCCGCGTTGCCGGAAAACTGCTTGGTTTGCAGGGGCGTTTGCGGGCCCAGGCGCGCTGCCGCTTTCCAGGCGACATGATGAGGCGGATCGCTGGGCTGGTGGCGTTTCAGGCCGGCGAAGTCCTCGTCGCCGCTGTCGCCGGGCAGGCCGCCGTTGCGCAGTTCGCCAAAAGTCGGCGCTGGCGGGACGGCATCGGCCGGCCGTGGATAGACCAGGCAGGCGAGCGTCGGTGCGGCGTAGCTCCAGGCGCGCACCAGGCCGAGGGGCCAGAACGTCTCGATGGTGACGTGCGGCAGGGTGAGCCAGCCGCGCTGCCCGGCCGGCAGGGGCAGCAGCACGCGCGTGCTGCCGGCGGGGGCCACGCTGCAGGTGACTCCTGCCTGGTGTAGGCGCGCGGGCAGGGACAGGCGCAGCCGTTGGCGCGTGCGCGGCGAGTCGTTGTGGAGGATGAGCGGAAAGCGCGCCGTGGCGCCGGCATACACTGGTTCGGGGGCGCCGACGGTGATAACGAGGCCGGCGAGATTGCGAAAGCCGTGCAGGATGCTCACGACGCCCAGCCCTGCGAGCAGGAAGACGAGGGCATAGCCGAGGCTGAGGGTGTAGTTGATCGCCCCGATCAGCATGACGATGAGCGACACTGCGTACAGCAGCCCGGCCCGGCTGGGCAGCACATAGACACGCCGCTGGCCCAGCACGACCGGCACGCGCTCGGGGGGGCGCGCGCGCAGCGCCCAGGCGGTGAAGCGTTCGTGAAGTTGATGACGCAGGGCAGCCAGCATGGGCTTTATTATGCCCGCATCAGGAACGACGTCAGCCTGGGAATGCCCGGGGTGACGGGCAGTCGCTGCCGCTTTCGTTGTACCCGGCAGGGGTCTAAGCCAGCAGTCGCTGCCAGGTCACGCGCAGGCGGTTTTCGCCCTCGTTGTAGTGGAATGCCAGGTCGCCCTGGTAGGCGCGGTGCAGGGCTTCGCCGAGGTCGCGCGCCAGGTGCAGGTCGGTCGTCGTGACCAGCACGCCATACGGCGTGTCGGTCATGGCCATGATGCGGGCCAGCGCATGTTGCGCGGTTTCCCGTTGCTCATGGTGGCGCAGCAGTTGCACGATCTCCTCCCGGTGGGCGGAAAAGAAATCGCCGCGAATCTCGACATAGCCGGCCGGAAAATCGTCGCGGATGCGCTGGCAGGCCGGGCAGACATGCTCCCGGGCCTGCGCCGGCCGTTCGCCCGTTTGCCAGCGACCGGCACGATAGACGGCACCGCAATCCGGACAGACCGTCGGTTCGGCGAGCTTGCGCGGCAGCTTGTAGGTGTCATGCACCCGCTCCGGGCGCAACTGGTCGCGGCGGACGGGGCGAAATGCCGTGGTATGCGCGGTAGGCATGGCATTGGATGGTCGATTCATGGTTTCATCTCCCCTTCTGGATGACGACATCCCCTCGCTCAAACTCTAGCATCCGGGGCGCCGCTCCGTTGGCGCTTTCACCCGATCATGAAATCGATCCTCCTGTTTATCGTCCTGCTGCTGGCCCTGCTGGTCCTCCCCTGGCTGCTGCCGTCCGGTTCCGCGCCGCCTCCGCAGGAAAGCGCCGCTGGGCTGCCCTGGCAAATCGAACGGCTGCCGGAGGGCGGGTCGCGCGTCTTCGGCCTGACGCTGGGGCGCAGCACCCTCGGCGATGCGCGACGCACGCTGGGCAGCGATGTCGAGGTCGCCCTGATCGTTTCGGCAGGCGAGCGCGGCTCCCTCGAAGCCTATTACGAGCGCATCGACGCCGGCTTCGTCAGGGGCAGGATGATCCTGACCCTCGAATTGCCGGCGGAACGGCAGGCGCAGCTGTTGCAGCGCGCGCGCAAGAGCGAATACCTGCCCAGCGCGGCGCGGCGGGTGTCGCTGGCCGCGGCGGATCTGGCGCAGGCCGACCATGCCGCGATCACCGCGATCGTCTTCATTCCCGCCGCCAACCTCGACGCGGCGGTGGTGCTGCAGCGCTTCGGCCCGCCCGCCGAGCGACTGCGCAGCGGCGAACACCGCGAGCACTTTCTGTACCCCGAGCTGGGGCTGGATCTGCAGCTCGATGCCAGGGGGCGGGAAGTGCTGCAGTACGTCGCGCCGCGCGACTTTTCCCGCTTGCGCGCCCCATTGGCTGGGGGGTGAGGGCGGGCGAGGGCGGGCGGAGCGAGTCCGCAGCAGCCCTGTCACTGCCCCTGCGATTTCTCCTTGCGCTCGGCCTCGTAAGCCGAGAGACTGACGCCGGCGTGGCTGAGGAATTCCCGCAGGTGCTTGATGTCCTGCCGGTTGAAGACGCTGCCCTGGTGCGGATGATGGAGGAAATACTCGTGGCGGTTCAGCAGCACGCGAAAACGTGCGCCATGAACGGGCTCGACCGTCGCGCCGAGGTGGTGCAGCAGCGATTCGATTTCGCGCCAGTGGATGTTGGCGCTGACGGGATCCTGGAACAGGCTGCGCAACAGGTGCAGGTGTTTATGGCTCATGCAGAACTCCTGACGCGAACTGCTGGCGGAAGCGGTGAGATTCGAACTCACGAACGCCTGGCGACGTTGCCGGCTTTCAAGTGCGAAACATTTTATAGAAAAAAGCAACGTGAGCGACGCTGCCAGTCCATCGGGCCATCACCGATGGCTCACGCAGCCGCCTTGGATAAGCGTTTGCGCAGCCAATCGGGGAACGATTGCCATGGCATGGCAGTGTGTCCGTTCGGCAACCCTCGCTCGGTTTCCGTTCGGCAAACAAGTATCCCTTGCTTGCTTGCCTCGTCACCGGCAACCGCAAGAAATCGATTGATCGGGACAACGTGGCCGGCCCCTGGGGTCGCGGTCATCTTGATTTCCACCGGGTGCAACTTGCCATCGATCACGATGAGCAAATCCACTTCGAGCCCGTCGTGGGAGCGCCAAAAGTACAGGTCAGGTATTCGTCCCAGCGACATGAAGGCCTTCACGGCTTCAGTGACGACCCAGCCTTCCAAAAGCGGCCCACCCATGGGGCCGGCGAGTGCCGAGACCGCATCCGGCTGACGCGTCAGCAAGTTGACGAGCGCCGCATCGTAGAAATAGAGCTTCGGCGTTTTAACCACCCGTTTGCCATAATTGCGAAACCAGGGCGGCAGGAAATGCGCAACATAGGACGCCTCTAGAACGCCTCCCCAAGATTTCACCGTTGGCTGCGAGACACCCAGTTCGCGCGACAGGTCGGCCGGATGAAATTCCTGGCTATGGCGCGCCGCTGCCAGATTGAGAAATTGATTGAACAGCCTCAGATCCGGGATATTGCGAATTTGCCGGACGTCACGCTCAATGTATGTGGAAACGTAACCGCGCAGCCAGATGTCGCGGCGATCAGGGTGCATCGCTGGAATCGGATAGCCTCCATTCCACAACACATCTTCCAACTCAGGTCGAGCGAATTCCGCTTGCGAGAATGGCGGCAACTCCAGAATGGCGACCCGACCGGCGAGTGATTCGCTGACATCACGCATCAGTCCGAATTGTTGCGATCCGGTCAGGAGCCATCGGCCGCAGCGGCCGGGCTCGTTGTCGATCCGTATCTTCAGATGAGACAGTAGCGCCGGTACGTACTGGATTTCACCGAGAATTACCGGACGATCAATGAATCGCGCAAGAAAACCGGCGGGATCAACGGCAGCAAAGTCGCGTTCGAGAGGATCGTCGAAACTGATGTAGTCGGCCTGTTCTCCCGTTTCATGCCTGAGGAACGTCGTTTTGCCCGACTGCCTGGGTCCTGTCAAAAGGATTGCAGGAAATCCTGCAATGGCTTGGCGTAGAGCTGGCGCAAGTTGGCGTTGCCGATACATAATCCAATACTAAAATATGATTTTAGTTTTGTCAATTCATCTGGGTATCCATTCAGCTGGGTATCCATCACTCCCGGGCAAGCGTTTTCCCATGCTGGGCTTGGTGCTGGGCGTAAAACAAGACGCCCCGAAAGGGGCATCGTTGATTCATGCTTGGCGGAGGAGGTGGGATTCGAACCCACGGATGCCTTGCGACATCGCCAGTTTTCAAGACTGGTGTATTCAACCGCTCTACCACTCCTCCGCTGCACCCGCATCGGCACACGGTTTGCGGGGTTAACCCATAGTGGGGGTTTTGTGCCTTTGCTGTTCTGGCCGAGGCCAAAGGGCGGCGCGATTATAGCCGGCCCAGGGGCGCCAGTCCGTGACGCCGGCGCGCGTCATTGCAGGATTCGTCAGCGAGGCCGAGGAGGGCGAGCGGGGCAAACTCGCTGCAGGCTGCGGGGCGCTGCGCGTAGATGACACAGTTGACCGCCGTGCCGATGCGGCCTGCGAGGGCGATGCAGCGTCCCGGCAGGTCCGGGTGTTCGCGCATGCAGGCCGTGGTGGCGGTGTATGTTTCGGTAAGGCCGGTTGGCACCCGGCCGCCGGGCGCGCTGTCCAGTTCGCAGCGGGGCATGGTGACGCGATAGGTGGCGCAGCAGGCGCCGCAGCTGCGGCAGGGTGTTTCCGGCGCTGCAGGTGGTAGTGCCGCACTGTCCGCCTCAGCGTCCATAAGCGATGATCTCCTGCGCGATGCGCGGCAGGGGGACGATCTTGTCGACGGCGCCCAGCGCGACGGCCACCTTGGGCATGCCGAATACCACGCAGGTGGCTTCGTCTTCGGCGATCGTGCGGGCGCCGGCATCGTGCATTTCCTTGAGGCCCCTGGCGCCGTCGTTGCCCATGCCGGTCATGATGATGCCGAGCGCGCCCGGGCCGGCCAGGCGGGCGACCGAAGTGAACAGCACGTCGATGGAGGGTTTCTGGTGATTGACCTGCTCGCCGTTTTCCAGGGCGATGCCGTACTGCGCGCCGGTGCGCGTCAAGCTCATGTGGCTGCCGCCCGGCGCAATCAGCGCCAGCCCCGGCATCACCTTGTCGCCGTGGCTGGCCTCGCGCACCTCGATGGCGCACAGGTCGTTGAGGCGTTTCGAGAACATCGCGGTGAATTTTTTCGGCATGTGCTGCACGATGACAATGCCGAGCGTGCGGGCCGGCAGGCCGCCCAGGACCACCTCGAGCGCTTCGCCGCCCCCGGTGGAGGCCCCGATGGCGACAATCCGGCTAGGGCTGGATGCTGGACTGGCCACCAGAATGACACCGGCCCCCGCCGGCTCGGTTCAGCCGCAACTGCCGACAGCGCCGCAGGCGGTGCAGAACTCGCAACCGTCCTTCTTGATCACCGTCATGTTGCCGCATTCGGCGCATAGCGAGCCCTGGGTGACTTTGACAGCGCCTTTGTCGCGCGGGGTTTCGAGGATGCCCATTGCCCGGGTCGGAAAGCCGTTCTCGTCGAGCAGTCCGAGCATAGCATAGCGGTGCATGATCAGCCGGGCGATGTAGGCGACCGTCGAGGGCCAGTTCTGCTGGCGCCGCGTGCCGGGCATGAAGGCCATGAAATCGCCGAGCGGCTCGGAGTAGTTGAGCAGCTTGCGCAGTTTCATGCCGATCCAGGCGGGGTCCATGACGCGCATGTCGAGCGACAGCAGCTTGGTGAGGCCGTCGAGCGCGCGCGGGTAGTTGCCGGACAGCCAGCAGGAGTAGGGCCGCGTGACGC
>CAYYHO010000059.1:0-8199 GCA_964471725.1 uncultured Methyloversatilis sp.
AGCGGAAGGGCGTGAGCGGCACCGAAATCAGCACGGTGCCGCCATCCTTCATGGCGACCAGCTGCTTGCGCAACAGGAGGGTCTGCGGGCCGGCCTTCCAGGCGTGCGGCATGATTTCCTCGGTCGCCGGGCCGTAGCCGGCGATTTCCTCGGTGCGGAAGTCGATGCCGGGGGACAGCACCAGGCGGTCGTACTTGACCGGGCCGCGGCTGGTCTGCACGACGTGAGCGGCCGCATCGATGCCGGTGACATCGGCCTGGAGCAGCTTGACGCCATGGTTGCTGGCCAGCTTGTCGAACTTGATGGTAAGGGTCGACAGGTCCGGCAGCAGGCCGCCGATATAGAGGTTGGAGAACGGACAGGAGACGAAGTGGTCGTTCTTGTCGATCAGCACTACCTCGATGCTCTTGTCCATCATGCGGATGTACTTGGCGGCGATGGTGCCGCCGTAGCCGCCGCCCACCACGACGACGCGACGGCCGCCCGTGGTATCGGAGAGGCCGGTGCTGGCACAGCCGCTCAATGCGGCGGCTGCGCCGATGCCGGCGCCGGCGCCGATCAGCTTGAGGAAATCCCTGCGTTGTAATGTCATCTCATCTCCCCCTTATTTGACGCTGGCGTAAAAGTGCATCAGGGCGTCCAGGTCTTCCTTGGACAGCGGCTTGACCTTCTCGGCCATCTTCTCCGGCATCTTGCGCTGGCCGGAGAGGTACAGGCTCATCTGCATCTGCAGATACTGCAGCCACTGGCTGGCCATTACCGGCGTGTCGTCCTTGCCTTCCTTGCCGTCATCGAGATGGCAGCGCGAACAGTTGGCTTCCTGCAGGTCGGCGCCCCGCTTGACCTTGGCCAGATCCACCACCTGGTTGGTCGGGTGGAACTTCTGCCTGGCGAAGTATTCGCCCATCAGATCGATCTCGGCGTCGCTGTAGCCTTTCGCGATGCGCCCCATGATGGTCGAGGTCCGCTCGCCGCTCTTGAACTTCTTCATGGCATCGACGATGGCCGTCTTCGACTGGCTGGCCAGACTGGGCATGGTCAGGCCGGCGCTGCCGCCATACATGCCATGACAGCCAAAACAGGCATAAGAAATCATTTCGGCGCTCGGCGCCGTCGGCGTATTGGCGTGCACCGATGCCGACAACGCCAGCGCGCCTGCCGCCAGGCTCCACTTGCTCCATCCTTGCATCATTGTTGTCTCCTCCTGTTGTGGTTGATCTCGACAGCCTACTGTTTGGTTACGTTGTAGTGCGACTTCACGCCATCCACGTTCCTGTCGAGGGCGAACTGGTAGCCCAGCGAGACATAGTGGTAGCGTGCTTCGGTGAAGTCCTCGTGAATGGCGAAGCCGAAGTAATAGGTTTTGCCCGGGGCGATGACATGGTCGCCGGTGCCGCCGCCGGCCAGCGTGCGCTCGAAGGTGACCACCCATTTGTTGCCTTCCTTGACGCCCGTGGCATTCACCAGGCCCTTGCCGCCTTCCA
Organism: uncultured Methyloversatilis sp.; assembly: GCA_964471725.1. Lineage (GTDB taxonomy): Bacteria > Pseudomonadota > Gammaproteobacteria > Burkholderiales > Rhodocyclaceae > Sulfuricystis. The sequence goes on from CAYYHO010000059.1 coordinate 1,485, forward strand.
TGAAGCGCTGGTTGGTCACGTAACCGTCGACCGGCTTTTCGCCCTTGCCGCTCTTGAACTGGAGCAGGTCGTAGAACTTGCCGCTGGCGAGGTCGGCGCCCTTGACGTACTTGGTCTTCTTGTCGTCCTTGCCGTCCTTCATGCTGCGCAGGTCGTTGTGGCAGGTTTCCCAACAGCCGTTGATCTCGGCGCCCGCTACTGTGCCGCCGCCATCGAACAGCATGGTCAGCTTGACTTCGTTTTTCTTGTCCATCTGGGCAATGGTGTTCTTGGGCGGCACCCACTCGAAGCGGAAGTAGATCTTCTCGCCGTCGTGGGCCGCCTTGAACGAAACCGGCAGCCAGCCGACCTTGCCGGCGATCGGCTTCGGTTCCAGCACGCTCTTGGAGCTGCCGACCGGCTTGCCGGCGACGATCTTGTCGCCGATCTCGTTGGCGTCGCCTTCGTGGCACTTGGCGCAGGTGCGCTTCTTGTCGACGATGTCGGGCACGGCCGAGTGATCGGCCTTGTTCATCACCCATTCCAGGCTCGACTGCCCCGGGTAGAACAGCTTGACCTTGCGTTCGGTGACCTTGTTCCAGTCCGGGGGGGCGGCACAGGCGCTGCCGGCCACGATCATGCCCATGAGGGCCCAACTAATTTTATCCATTATGCAAACTCCTCTTCTGTCGAGACTAAAAAATGCGGTCAGCTTGTCTTCTTGTCGGCCGATTCCTGCTCCAGCAGGTGATGCAGGGGCTTGTGGGAAATCCCCTTGTGGCAGTCGATGCAGGTCATGCCGTCCTCGACGGCGCCTTCGTGCTTGACCACCGAGCGGTCCTTCTGCTTCTCGTGGTCCATGGTGTTCATGTCGTGGCAGTTGCGACATTCTTTCGAATCGGCCGCCTTCATCTTTTCCCAGACGCGCTTCTTCATGGTGAGGCGGTGCGCCTCGTACTTTTCGGGGGTGTTGATGGTGCCGAGGATGTGGCCGATGACGTCGCGTGCCGCCATCAGCTTCGCCGTCGATTGCCGCGCGTAATCGATCGGGTTCTTGCTGCCGGCGACATGGCAGTCGGCGCAGTGCACGGTCGTGCCGCTGCGGTTCTTGTAGTGCACCGTCTTCTTCAGTTCCTCGTAGGGAATGGTCATTTCATGGCAGGACAGACAAAAATCGGTGCGGTTGGTCCACGCCATGCCGGTATTCAGTCCGCCCCAGATGATGATGCCGCCGACGATGCCGACGAGGATGACGCGCGTGACCGGAAACCGGCACAGCGGTGCTGCCTGCTTGGGCGGATCGGCGGGTTTGCCGGCGGTGCTGCTGTCTTGCGGTTCGGCCATGTCTCGTTTTCCTCTGTCGGTTCAGCCAAGTCCCTGCGACCAGACGCAGGGCGAAAAAAGAAACCTTGTAGGGAGGAAAACCCCGATCGAGAACAGAGAGATACTCCCGTCCTGAATCGCCATGAGTCGCTCGCGTGAGCCACCCAGCGAATCCCCCCAATTGTTGTTGTGTTTCTTATGCCAGCATGATTCACCGGTTTTATAGCAGTTGGTTTGATATATATCAAGTAAATTGATGCAAGTATCAGAAAGACCTATTAGAAGATGCTAATACTCTTCTGGTTTTGTCGGGTTTGGCGCTGCCGGCGGAGCGTGCCGTCTCGCCAGCGCCGACTTTGCAGCGAACATATAGCCTTTGGGCTAACATGACTGCTCAGGGATGGGGAGTAATACGAAATTGTCGCCGCAAGAATCGATTGCTCATTGGGAACGCGCGCTGATCGGGGAGGATGCGCAGTCATGAAAGCCTGGCTTGCCTGCTTGCTTGCCTTGCTGGTGCTGGCCGGCTGCGGCGATCCGCCGCTGCCTCCCTTGCGTGTCGGCATCAATCCCTGGGTGGGTTACGACCCGCTGCTGTTGGCGCGGGAGCGCCGCCTGCTCGACTCAGACCAGATCCTGGTGGCCGAACTCATCTCCAGTACCGAAAGCCAGCGCACCTTGCGCAACGGTTTGCTCGATGCCGCCGCGCTCACCCTCGACGAGGCGCTGCGCCTCGCGGATGAAGGGGTGGCCCTGAAAATCGTTGCCGTGCTCGATATTTCGCATGGCGCCGATGCCGTGCTGGCGCGCCCCGACATCCGCGCCCCGGCCGAGCTCAAGGGCCGGAGGATTGCCGTCGAGCAGGGCGCCGTGGGGGCGCTGGTGCTCGACCGCTTGCTGCAGGCCGGCGGGCTGCGGCAGGATGAAGTCGCCGTGCTCCAGGTCGAGGCTGCCCAGCACGAGTCCATGCTCGTCAGCGGTCGGGCCGATGCGGTGATCACCTTCGAGCCGATGAAGAGCCGTCTGCTCGCGCAAGGAAACCGCGTTCTGTTCGACAGTCGCCAGATGCCCGGCGAGATCGTCGATGTGCTGGTGGTGCGCACGGAGGCCTGGGCCAAGCGCCGGCCCCAAATGCTGGAACTGCTGGCTGGCTGGGAGCGCGGTCGCCACGCCCTGCTGGCCGATCCGCAGGCGGCCGCACAGTTGCTTGCCCCCGGCGCCGACCTCACGGCCGCCCAGTATCTCGCCACCTTGCAGGGACTCGAATTCCTGGGCCTGGCCGACAGCGTCCGCTGGCTTGCCGGCCGGCCGGCGCTGATGGCGCAACGCGCTGCGGGACTGGCCGAGACGCTGCAACGCCTGGGCCTGATTCGCGCGCCTCCCGACTGGCCAGCCCTGCTCGATGGCGAGCTGGCGCAAGCGGCGCTCAAGAAGACGGGAGCGCGGCAATGAAGTGGCTGAACTGGCAACTTCTGCTGGCTCTGCCGGTGCGCCTGCTCGCTCCGCTCTTGCTGCTGCTGCTGGCGCTTCTGCTGTCGGCGACGCACTACTTGATCGAAGTGCGCAAACTTGGCGAGGCGGCCGAAAGCCAGGCGGTGCGACGCCTGCACGAGCGGCTGGGGGTGGAGCAGACGCGGCTGGAAACCCAGTTGGGGCTGGGAAATCTACCCAGGGTGCGGCGGCTGGTTGCCGGCCTGGCCCTGCATGAGGGGATCAGCCAGGCCTGGCTGGTGGATGACGACAGCCGTGTGGTCGCCGCATTGTCGCGGTCGGAACTGAAACGACCGCTGGCCGAGGTGCTGGCCGGGCAGACGGCGCCGTTGCGCCAGGCTGCGCTCGACGCGCTGCGCGAAAAAAATGCCGCCATCCACATCCACCGCATTGCGGGAGAGCAGGCCATGCTCGGGCATCTGACCATCGCGCCCGACCATTTCCTGCTGTTGCGCATCAATCTGGCGCCCGCCCTGGCCGCCAGCGAACATGAGGCGCGCGGCGAACTCTGGCGCGAGGTGGCGTCTTTCATGCTGCTTGCCGCATTGATAGCGGCCCTGCTGCATGTGTTGTGGTTTCGCCGGGTCGGCCGGATCACGGCCGTTGCCGCCGCGCTGGGCGGCGGCCGGCTCGATGCCCGCGCCGGCCTCGCCGGGCGCGACGAACTGGCCGAAATCGGCGCCGCCATCGACCGCATGGCGGACTCGCTGCAACAGCAGCATGGCCAGTTGCGGCAGCTCGCCACGCTCATCGAACACTCGCCGGTGGTGGCGATCGCCTGGCAGAACGCGCCGGGCTGGCCGGTGACCTACGTCAGCGGAAATATCCGGCAGTGGGGCCATGGTCGCGACGAACTGCTGAGCGGGCGGCTGCGCTACGCCGACCTCATCCACCCCGACGATCTGCCACGCATCGAGGCCGAGGTGGCCGCGCATCTGGCGCACGGCCCGGACGACTATCGCCAGAAATACCGGCTGCGGCATGCCGACGGCCGCTGGCTGTGGATCCAGGATCGCACCTGGCTGAAACGCGCTGCCGGCGGGGCGGTGACGGAGATTTCGGGCGTGCTGCTGGATGTCACGGAACGCCATGAGCAGGAAGAATCCCTCCTGCAGCAGACTGCAGCGCTCGGCCGCAGCAACCGGGAACTGGAGCGCTTCAACCGGGCGATGGTCGGCCGCGAAATGGACATGATCAGGCTCAAGGCGGAAATCAACGACCTGGCGCGGCAACTCGGCCGCGAGCCGCCCTACCCGGGACAAAAATCCTGACATGACCGATATCGCCTTCCTGCCGCTCGTCTTCAATGCCGCCTTGCTGCTGTTGCTGGTCCAGTTGCTCGATCTGGCCGCCGACCGGCGCCGGTTCGACGTGTTGGCGAAGCGGCCCTGGCTGACCGGCATCGCGCTTGGCAGCCTGGGCATCGGCATCATGGTGGCGCCCTTGGCGCTGCTCGAAGGTCTGGTGTTCGATGCCCGTTCGGTGCTGTTGTCGCTTGCCGGCCTGTTCTTCGGCGCGATACCTGCCGGCGTGGCGATGGCGATGACGGCCGCCTACCGTTTCCATCTCGCCGGGCCCGGCCTCTGGCCCGGAATTGCCTTGATCCTGTCCGCGGGACTGATCGGTCTGGCCTGGCACTACTGGCGCCGGCCGCGTCTGGAAGCCATGGACTGGCGCGAATTGCTGGTGTTCGGCCTCATCGTGCATCTGGTCATGCTGGCCAAGATGCTGCTGCTGCCGTGGCCGCTGGCGCGGCATGCGCTGACGACCGTCGGGCTGCCGGTGATGCTGATCCTGCCCCCGCTGACGGTGGCGCTGGGCCTGCTGCTGTCGGCCCGGCTGGCGCGCCTGGATGCCGGCCGCACGCTGCAGGAAAGCGAGGCGCATTATCACGGCCTGTTCGACAACAGTCATGCGGTGATGCTGGTCGTCGATCCGGAAACCCTGCAAGTGGTCGATGCCAATCCGGCAGCAGCGAACTTTTACGGCTGGCCGGTCGAGCAGTTGCGCAGCAAGCTGATCAGCCAGATCAACAACGCCGACCCCGCTGTCATCCGAGCGGCGATGGGGAGCGCGATGCAGCGGCGCCAGCAGCGTTTCAAGTTCCAGCATCGGCGGGCGGACGGCTCGGTGCGCGATGTCGAGGTGTTCGCCGGTCCGGTCAGGGTCGCCGACAAGCTGCTGTTGTATTCCATCGTGCATGACATCAGCGAGCAGTGCGCGGCGGAGCGGGCCCTGCAGGAAAGCGAAGCGCAACGGACGGCGGAGCAGGCCGCCGCGCTGGCCGAACAGAACACGGCACGCCTGGCGGCCCTCAACCTGATGGAGGATGCCGTCGATGCCCGCCGCCATGCCGAGGCGGCGCTCGCCGACCTCGCCGAGAGCCGGGCGCGGGAACGCATGGCCCTGCAGGCGACCAACCAGGGCATCTACGATCTCGACATGATCGGCGGCGAGGCCGCGGTCAGCCCCGAATATGCCTTCATGCTGGGTTACGATCCGGCCGACTTTCACGAAAACTTCGCCAGCTGGATGGCGCGCATGCATCCGGACGACCGCGAGGAGGCGGTCCGGATGTATCGCGATGTCCAGGAGGGTCGGCTCGATTCGTACCGCAAGGAGTTCCGCCTGCGTACCGCTGGCGGCGACTGGAAATGGGTGCTCTCGATGGGCAGCGTGGTGGACCGGGATGCCGCCGGCCGGCCGCTGCGCATGCTGGGCACGCATATCGACATTACCGAGCGCAAGCAGGCCGAAGCGGCGCTCGCCCTGCAGGCCCGGCGTGCCGAGGCCCTGCTGGAACTGCCCAGGGCCGCCGAGCGACTCGACGAGGCCGGATTCATGCAGCGTGGCCAGGAACTGGCCGAGGACCTCACCGGCAGCTGCATTTCCTTCATCCATTTCGTGAATGCCGATCAGGAGAGCATCGAGCTGGTGGCCTGGTCGCGCCGTACCCTCGAGAAGTACTGCCGGGCCGCCTACAGCAAGCATTATCCGGTCAGCGCGGCCGGTATCTGGGCGGACGCCCTGCGCCAGCGCCGGCCGGTCGTGGTCAACGACTATGCGGCTCATCCGGACAAACGCGGCCTGCCCGAGGGCCATGCCGCGCTGCTGCGTCTGATCTCGGTGCCGGTGATCGAGGGTGAGCGGGTCGTGATGATCGCCGGAGTCGGCAACAAGGCGACGGACTATGCCGACATGGATGTGGAAACCGTGCAGCTGATCGCCAACGACATCTGGCATGCCGTGCACAGTCGCCGCGCCGCCGCCGAACTGGAGCAGCACCGGAATCACCTCGAAGACCTGGTCTATCTGCGCACGCAGGAACTGAGCATCGCCAAGACCCAGGCCGAAGCGGCCAACCAGGCCAAGAGCGCCTTCCTGGCCAACATGAGCCACGAAATCCGCACGCCGATGAACGCCATCCTGGGCCTGGCGCACCTGCTGCAGCGCGACGGCGTCACCGCGGGGCAGGCGGAGCGGCTGGAGAAGATCGATGCCGCCGGGCGGCATCTGCTGTCGATCATCAACAACATCCTCGACCTGTCGAAGATCGAGGCCGGCAAGCTGCAACTCGAGCAGGTTGATTTCGCCCTCGATGCCCTGCTCGATCAAGTGCGCAGCATGGTTGCGGCCCCCGCGCAACTCAAGGGGCTGCATCTGGAGGTCGATGCGGGGAATGCGCCTGCCTGGCTGCGCGGCGATGCGACGCGCCTGCGCCAGGCTTTGCTGAATTATGTCGGCAATGCCATCAAATTCACCGCGCAGGGCAGCATCGGCCTGCGCGCCACCCTGCTGGAGCAGCAGGGCGACTCGTTGCTGCTGCGTTTCGAAGTCAGCGACACCGGCATCGGCATCCCGCGCGACAAGCTGGAGCGGCTCTTCGACGCCTTCGAGCAAGTCGACGCCTCCACCACACGCA
>CAYYHO010000060.1:0-700 GCA_964471725.1 uncultured Methyloversatilis sp.
TGATGCGCGGGCTACGCCCCCGATCATGAAAACGCCCGCCCCCCTTCGCCCCCCTCCCGGGGGGTTATTGCGTGCTCGCTGCGCTCGTCTGTTACGGGGCACTCCGCATGGTCGCCGGAGCGGATTGCGCCTGGCGGCGCGTGCCGCGTTGCCTTGGGACGGCCCGGCGGCAACGCTATGATGTTGCACGTCATGAATGCGCAGCCACCACGGTAGTCCGGCCGTCCTCAGGGCGTCTTGCGGCCGCGTCCCTGCGTCGCGCGCAAAGTGCGAATCTCGCCGCCCGCCTTCTTCACCAGCCCATCGAGCGCGTCGTCGAGGGTCGGCCGCTCCTCGCGGAAATACAGGCCGAGAGCCGGCAGCTGGTCGTTGACCATGGCTTCGCGCATCGCCGCCAGCTTGTCGGTCGGATCATGGTCGGCGGGCAGGTCATGCACCTGCATGCCGAGATTGACGTAGGTGCGGTGAGTCTTGTCGAAGGTCACGCAAGGCGACAGGATGTGCAGGTAGGAAAAGCCGCGATGGGCGATCGCCTGCTTGACCATCTGGCGCAGCTGTTCGGGCCGGCCGGCATAGGCCTGGCCGACCCAGCTGGCGCCGTAGGAGAGCAGCAACAGCAGGGGATTGAGCGGCCGGTCGGGATTCTCGTAGGGCGAGGTGGGCGTCTTGAATCCGGTCGCCGAGGTCGGCGAGGTCTGCC
>CAYYHO010000060.1:831-8060 GCA_964471725.1 uncultured Methyloversatilis sp.
CAGCGCCGGATTGGCCGTCTTCACGCCGGTCGCCGAAGGCAAAGCGCGGCCATGCAGGGTATGCATGCCATAGCTGTTGATGAAGAAGGGGAAGCGCGAGGAGCAGCCGATGCCGGAGACCATCACGGCATTCTCGTTGGCGATGCCGAGTTCGCACAGGGCGGCGGATACCGCTTCGACGATGGAGAAGTAGCCGCAGCCCGGACACCAGGTCGGCAGCGCTTTCGAACGATAGTCGAGGCGGCCGCTGTCGGCGACTTCCTTGAGTTTCTCTTCCAGATAGACCGGTCGTATTTCACCCATGTCGATTCCTCCTAGGCTGCTTTCGGTTCGCTGACCCGGCCTGCCAGCCGCCGGATCTCGTCAAGGATCGCCGCGACGGGCATCGGCTCGCAGGAAATGCGCGTCAGGCGCGTCACGGCACGCGGGATGTGCGCCTGCAGGATGCCGGCGAACTGCCCCTGGTAATTCAGCTCGGGCACCAGCACTTCATTGCATTCGGCGAAGAAGGCGCCGATCGTCTCGACCGGCAGGGGCGAGATCATGACCACCTTCATGGCGGCGCAGCGGATCCCCTCCTCCTGCGCCAGCTTCATGGCTTCCAGGCATTCGCCGAAGGTGGAGCCCCAGGCGATGAGGCCGACCTCGACCGCACCTGCGTCGCCGAAACGCTTGGTATGGTTGAAGTCGGGATGCTTGAGCGCCTGCTGCAGCTTTTCATGGCGCTTGCGGCTCTGTGCCAGGTGCATGTCGGGCTGGTCGTTGGGCCGGCCGAGTTCGTTGTGCTCCAGCCCGGTGGCCACATACATGCCGCCCGGCTGGCCGGGAATCGAACGCGGGCTGATGTAATCCTCGGTCACCGCATAGCGTTTGAAGCCGGCGGCGCGGGTGTCGGCATAGCGGTTCATGTCGGCCTCGAAGGGCGGGCGCTCGGGGAAGGGCACGGTTTCGTAGCGGTTCGACAGATAGAGGTCGAGCAGCAGGATGACCGGGGTCTGGTAGGCCTCGGCCAGTTCGAAGGCCTTGCCGGCGAGCCGGTAACAGCCTTCCACGTTGGTCGGCGCGATGACGATGCGCGGGGCATCGCCGTGGCCGCCATACACCGCCATGTTGAGGTCGGACTGCTCGGTCTTCGTCGGCATGCCGGTCGATGGCCCGCCGCGCTGCGAGACGAACACGACGCTGGGAATTTCGGCGATGATGCCGAAGCCGAGCATTTCCGCCATCAGCGACAGGCCGGGGCCGGAAGTCGAGGTGGCCGAGCGGGCGCCGGTATAGCCGGCCGCGATGGTCGCCGAAATCGCCGCGATCTCATCCTCGGTCTGCACCAGCCGGGCGCCCTGCCTGGGCATGTCGCGCGCGAGCCGTTCCATGATCGAGGTCGCCGGGGTGATCGGATAGCCGAAGAAGGTGTCGATGCCGGCATCGATGGCGCCGCGCGCCACCGCCGCATTGCCGCTGATCATCTCGACGTGGGAACCCTTTTCCTTGCCGGGCGGCTTGCCGAACCTGATGTCGTCAAGGCGGAACCAGCTCCTGCCTTCATCGTAGCCGGCGCGCAGGGCCGCTTCGTTGATCCGGGCGACTTCGCCCTTGCCCTTGAACTTGCCGACCAGGGCGCGCAGCGCCGGTTCGAACGGCAGGTGGAACAGGCCGACGAGATAGCCGACGATGACGACGTTGCGCGAGCGCGCCGAGCCGGTGCTCTTTTCCGACAGTTCGCGGATCGGCACGTGATAGGGAATCTGGCCCGGATCGATGTGCGCGCTGATGTGCGCGCCCTCGGGCAGCGCGGCAATCGCATTGCTTTCATAGATGACGGCGCCCCAGTCGCGCGCCTCGCCGACGTGCGGGATGGCATGGCTGTCGTCGAGCGAGATCAGCACATCGGATTTCTGCTTCAGCGAATAGGCCTGCTGGTCGGTGACGCGCAAACGCGCGATGCACTTGCCGAAGCCGCGCACCTCGGCCGGATAGAGGTCGAAGCTGATGACGCGGTAACCCATCTCCGCCATGGCGCGGCGCAGGATGTCGCCGGCGGCGATCGTGCCGTCGCCGGCCGAACCGATGATGGCTATCTGGATGTCGGTATGAGTCATTTTAGGGGTATTCCCAGAAAGGCGACTGGATGAGGCCAGCGTCGGTCATGCGCAATTGCTCGTCATGGATCGGCACCCAGGCCTCGTTGGCGCCGGTCACGTTGCGGGCGGCGAGGCCGCCCATCGCCCGCACGTTCTTCCAGCCGTGGTAGAAGCAGTAGCGTTTCTCGCTGTCGGTCCAGATCTGGCAGACATCGCCGGCGGCATAGATGTTCTCGTTGGTGGTGCGCAGGTTCGGACTGACCAGCAGGCCGCGCTCGATATCGACCCCGGAACCGACCATGAAATCGAGGGTCGGCACGTTGCCGAAGAACGGCATGATGACGTCGCCATACAACGCGGAAGCGTCCTTGAAGGTCACCGTGCGGGCCGAAAGTACCTTGGCGCCTTCGCCGATGGCGGCGATGCCGCCGCGTGCCGCGGCATCCACCACCTCGATGCCGAGCGCGCCGAGGGCCTCGAGGAAGCGCGGCCGCGCGGCCTCGGCCACCTCGTGCGGCCAGAAGGTATAGGGTCCGGCCACCAGCGTGACGCGGTGCTTCGTCTCGATCAGGGTGCGTGCCAGGTCGAGGCCGATGGTATCGCCGCCGAGCATGATGACATGCCCCTTTTTCGGCAGGGCATCCGCCACGGCGATGGCTTCCTGAAAGGAGCCGAAGCCGTGCAGCAGGGGCCGGTACTCGGCGAGCTCCTCGGGCAGATAGGTGCGCGCGCCGGAGGCCACCAGCAGGGTGTCGAAATGCACCGTTTCGTTGTGCTTCAGGGCGAGGGTCTGGTTGTAGCTGTCCACGCTGACCACGCGCGTGGCGCGCCGCAGGTTGATGCGGTTGCGCCGGTAATACTCGGCCGGATAGATGATGAAGTCGCGCCAGTCCCGCTCGCCCTTGAAAACCCGCGGCAGGTCGTAGCGGTTGAAGAAGGGCAGCCGGGAAACCGTGATCATCGAGATGCGGCTTTCCGGATCCCGCTCGCGCAGGGTCTCGGCGGCCTGGTTGCCGGCCACGCCGCTGCCGATGACGATATGGTGTCGCACGCTCACGGATTCACCTCCACTTCCGACAGTTCGCAGCGCGAAATGGAGATGCACTTGACCGGGCAGACGTTGTAGCAGGCGCCGCAGCGGATGCACTCGTTGTTGTCGATCCAGATCGCGCCGACCTTGTTCCATTCCTTGGTTTCGAGCAGTTTGCCATAGCTGCCATCGGCATCGATCTCGACCCCGCCGACCAGTTTGATGCAGTTGCGCGGCGCCACCTCGATGCAGGCCCGGCAATACACGCAGCGGTCGATATCGATCTGGTAGCGCAGGTTGCACAGGTAGCAGCGCTTGGCTTCCGCGCCGGCCAGCGCGCGGTCGAAGCCGGTTTCCACTTCGCAGGTCATCGATTCGGTCAATTTCGCCAGTTCGGCGGTCGGCATGTGCTGACGCGGAATGAAATCGTCGGCGCGTTCGCGCAATGGCTGGGCGACCGGTTCGATGCGCACCACCTTGCGCCGCCGCTCGCGCCCCATCAGCCAGGCATCCATGCGCCGCGCGATCGCACGGCCGTGGCCGACGGCCTGCACGACGGTCGAGGCGCCGCTGACATAGTCGCCGGCGGCGAACAGGCCCTTGCACGAAGTCATGCCGTCCTCGCCCAGCCGCACGTTCTGCCAGCGGTCGAGTTCCAGCGGAATGTCGCTGAAGTCGTTCACGGTCTGCTGGCCGATGGCGATGATCGCCATGTCGCAGTCCTCGGTGAACTCGGAACCCTCGATCGGAATCGCAATGCGCCGGCCGCCGGCGCGCCAGCCGCCGAGACGGTTCACCGCGAACTCGATGCCGGTCAGCCGGCCTGCCGCATCGACGCACAGCCCCATCGGCGAACGCAGGCCGACGATGCGGATGCCTTCGCGCTTGCAGGCGAAAATTTCTTCCGGCGACACCGGGATGTACTCCTCGCCGGTACGCAGGTGGATGGTCACCTCTTCCGCGCCCAGCCGCACGGCCACCCGCGCGCAATCGAGTGCGGTGAAGCCGGCGCCGATCACCGCCACCTTGCGGCCGACCGTCTTCTTGACGCCGCGGTGCATTTCGAGGAGGAAATCGAGACCGTACTCGATGCCCGCGACCTTGCCGATATCCGCCTTCTCCCAGACGCCCTTGAGCGGAATCGGCGAAGCCCGCGCGCAACCGGTGGCCAGCAGGACAGCTTCATATTCCGCCAGCAGTTTCGAGACCGGAATCCGGCCGGCGCCGTGGCCGATCTCGACGCCGGTGCGCAGCTGCACCCCGAGGCGCAGCGCGTTGTGCAGTTCGGTCGTCAGCAGGTCGCGCGGCAGGCGGAATTCCGGGATGCCGTAGCGCAGCATGCCGCCGGGCCGCTCCTCGCGCTCGAACATGACCACATCGTGGCCGAAGAGAGACAGGTCGTGCGCGGCGGAAACGCCGGCCGGGCCGGCGCCGATGATGGCGATGCGCTTGCCGGTCGGTGCGTAGAGCCGCTCCGTGATGCGGTGGCTGGCATTTTTCATGTCGGCCGCGACGCGCTTCAGGTTGCAGATGGCCACCGGTTCCCCGTTGCCCGGCCAGCCGTGGCGGCATTTCGTTTCGCAGGGGCGCGAACAGATGCGGCCGAGCACGCCGGGCAGCACGTTCGCTTCTCGATTGATCTCGTAGGAGGCGCCGTAGGCCTCTTCGACGATGTTGCGGATATAGGCCGGCACGTTGGTGCCGGCCGGACAGGCGGTCTGGCAGGGGACGTTCTGCCGCACCCAACCGAGATCGCGCGGATCGTCGGAAATGTAACCAGCACCTGCTTGCCGGGGATCGTCGCCCGCTGCCGCTCTGGCGGACGGAACAACTGCCTCGCCCATGTCACCTCCTAGTTCGACAAACTACGAAGTCGGTATTGCACCGCAACACCGAACTAGAACTATTGAGTTAGATCAACAAGCCCGGCTTGAGCCTGCAAAATGAACCGAATCGGCTGTACAAGTGGCAGAAATGAGACAGGTCGAGCGACCTGCCTCATCTTTCCGCAACGCAGCAATCAGAAATGCAGCGGGCGTTTGTCGACGGCCAGCGCCGCTTCGTGCATGACTTCCGAAAGGGTCGGATGGGCATGACAGATGCGCGCGATGTCCTCCGCCACGGCGCCGAACTCCATCGCCACCACGGCTTCGGCAATCAGCTCGGAAGCATTCGGGCCGATGATGTGCACGCCGAGGATGGTGTCGGTCCTGGCGCAGGCGAGCATTTTCACGAAGCCGGCGGCATCGCCCTGCCCCAGCGCGCGGCCGTTGGCGAGGAAGGGAATCTGGCCGCTCCGGTATTCGCTGCCCGCCGCCTTCAACTGGCTCTCGGTCTTGCCGACCCAGGCGATTTCCGGGTGGGTGTAAATCACCCAGGGGATGACATCGTAATTGACGTGGCCGGCCTGACCGGCAATCAGTTCGGCCACCATGACGCCCTCTTCCATCGCCTTGTGGGCGAGCATCGGCCCGCGCACCACGTCGCCCACGGCCCAGACGTTTTCGAGGTTGCTCTGGCAGCGCTCGTTCACCTCGATGAAGCCGCGCGCGTCGAGCTTGAGGCCGACCTGGTCGGCGCCCAGGCCGGCCGTGTGCGGCACGCGGCCGACCGAAACGATCAGCTTGTCGCATTCGAGCGTGAAGGCGCCCTCGCCCGTCTCGTAGCGGACGCTGACGGCCGCCTGCTTGCCCTTCCTGTTCTGCCTGACGCCGGTGATCCTGGCGCCCAGATTGATCTGCAGGCCCTGCTTGCGGGTGAACAGCTTCCAGGCTTCCTTGGCGACGGCGGGATCGGCGGCGGCCAGGAAATCGGGCAGCGCTTCGAGGATGGTGACCTCGGCGCCGAGGCGCTTCCAGACCGAGCCGAGTTCGAGGCCGATGACGCCAGCGCCGATCACGCCAAGCCGTTTGGGCACGGCGGCGAGCGCCAATGCGCCGACGTTGTCGCAGATGGTCTGGTTGTCGACGGGAATGCCGTCCAGGTGGCGCGGCGCGGAACCGGTGGCGACGATGACATGCCGGGCGGCCACGGTTTCCTTGCCATCCTGGCCCGCTACCTCGATCTGCCAGAATGCCCCATCCCGACCGGCAAAACTGCCGCGCCCGGTCAGCAGGGTCACCTTGTTCTTCTTGAACAGGCTCCGGATGCCGCCGGTCAGCTGGGTGACGATGTCGTCCTTGCGGCGCAGCATGGCCGGCACATCGACCTTGACGCCGGTCGCCACGATGCCGTGCCGGGCGAAGCCGTGGCTGGCCTCGTCGAACAGCTCGCTGGAGCGCAGCAGGGCCTTGGAGGGAATGCAGCCGACATTCAGGCAGGTGCCGCCCAGGCGCACCGCGCCCTTGGGGTCGGCATAGGCCGCCGCTTCGATGCAGGCCGTGGCGAAACCCAATTGGGCGGCGCGGATGGCGGCGATGTAGCCGCCCGGGCCGCCGCCGATGACAACGACGTCGAATTGCTGGTTGGCCATGACGATATCCTTACAGTTCGAGCAGCAGGCGGGCGGGATCCTCGAGGGCTTCCTTCATCGTCACCAGGCCGAGCACGGCATCGCGGCCGTCGATGATGCGATGGTCGTAGGAGAGGGCGAGATAGTTGATCGGCCGGATGACGATCTGGCCATTCTCGACCACCGGGCGCTCCTTGGTGGCATGGATGCCGAGGATCGCCGACTGCGGCGGATTGATGATCGGCGTGGACAGCATCGAGCCGAACACGCCGCCGTTCGAGATGGAGAAGGTGCCGCCGCTGAGTTCCTCCAGCGACAGCTTGCCCTCTTTCGCCTTGGCGCCGAACTCGGCGACCTGCTTCTCGATCTGGGCGATGCTCAGCTGGTCGACATCGCGCAGGATGGGCACCACCAGGCCGCGCGGGCTGCTGACGGCGATGCCGATGTCGAAGTAGCCGTGATAGACGATGTCGGTGCCATCCACCGAGGCATTGAGGATCGGGAACTTCTTCAGGGCGGCGACGGCCGCTTTGATGAAGAAGGACATGAAGCCGAGGCGCACGCCATGTTCCTTCTCGAACTTCTCGGCGTATTTCTTGCGCAATTCGATCACCGGCGCCATGTTGGCTTCGTTGAAGGTGGTCAGAATGGCGTTCGTCTGCTGCGA
>CAYYHO010000061.1:0-8025 GCA_964471725.1 uncultured Methyloversatilis sp.
TCAGGATGTTGTCGAAGGACTTGCAGTTCATGCAGACCGGGTTGGCCGCGGTGGCTACCTGTGGCATAAAGGCCTTCTGGTCGCCGTTGCCGGGCTCCTTGTCGACCAGCATCACGTTCCACAGGTCGGACACGGCACTCTTGGCATCGGAGATGTAAGTCCAGTCCTTGAGCTGGAAGCGGCCGCCGTAAGCGCGATCGACGATCAGGTGATCGAGGGTCATGAAGACGTGGCTGCGCGGCTCGGCGTGTTCGCGCGTAAAACCATGGGGCTGCATCAGCTTGTCGAAGAACGGCGAAACGCTCTTCGGATGGGCCTTCTCGACTTTCGCGTGCGAGTCGTAATTCATCGTCGCGAAGGTGTTGAGCTGCTCCTGGTGGCAAACGCCGCAGGCATGATGATCGACGCGGGTGCCGATCGATGCCTTGGTAGCTTCGAGTGGTTTGCCATCCCGCTTCAGGTGCTCGTCCGAGCCGGTATGGCAATAGGCACAGTTCACGCTCGCATGCTTGCTGCTGACATGGAACTCCTTGATGTCCTTGTGGCAGCTGTAGCAATTATTGACGTCGTCGTACTTGATCTTGGCAGCCGCGGACTTCGGCAGCGCGCCTTTCATTTGATCGATCGTTGACTTGGTGACCTGATCCTGTTTCTTGACTACCGCCGGATCGGGCTGTTTGTTGGCCAGCGCACCCGACATACCCAATAGCATCGCCGTACAAAACGCCACGATACCGACGATGCCGCGTTTCAATCCGCTTGTTTGCATATTCGTCTCCCGTTTACATCCGATTAATCTTCCCACCAAGTCCATGCCGGAACACCCGCAAACTCGGAGCGACAGCCTGGGCTCGCCCTGTGACCACCAACCTTGCAACCGTCATTGACCACAAAAGCATAATGGACTTCTCGAATAAGTATAGTCATGGGAAGGATAAATAATCTTGACGCGCATCAAGAAAAAGAACGGCCCCGATGCAGATGACTGCTACGGGGCCGCTTTAAGCGAATGTCAAGCTGCCTCTATTAGAAAAGGCCGATGAAGCCGCCTCCCACCATGATCAGCAGGGTAAGACCGACACTGATCAACACCAGTCCGAGAATCACCGAACCGACATGCAGCGGCCGCGACGGGGCATCGACCAGGCGCGACTGCAATTCGCCGGATTCGAGCAGGCGCCGGTACTGGGCGGGATGCTCGTGGCGGAACTCCTCCAGGGATTGCGTGCCGGTGAACATCACCACATCGGGCGGCGGCATCTTTTCGGGGCGGAAGTGGTTGTTGAAGAAATGCACCGTGAAGAGGAACACTGCCGCCAGGAAACCTTCCTCGCCATGGACGATAGTCGCCACGTTGAACACCCAGCCCGGCAGGTAGGAGGCCGTGATATGCGGGAAGGCGAGCATCAGGCCGCTCATGCCGATCACGCTGACACCCCAGAACACCGCCCAGTAGTCGAACTTCTCGAAGTAGGTCCAGCGGTCGAACTGGGGTTTGGGCCCTTGGCCGAAGAACCACTTGAACATGCCGATGGCGTCATCAAGATCCTTCCAGTTCGGCACCAGGGAATCCGGACCGAACCAGCGGAAACTCTTGTCGCGCAGCAGTTTCTGCATCACGTATATCAAGTGGATGGCGAAAATGCTGATGAAGATCGCAGCCGCAATGCGGTGGATGTAAGCAAGCACCTGCGGCCCGCCAAACAGCTTCGCAACGAACGGCGCCCAGGCACTCTCGGCGAAGAGTGCCGTCATGCCGGTAAGGACCAGCGTCATCGTGGCAAGGGCGAACATCAGGTGGCCGATGCGCCAACCCAGGGCAAAGCGCACGAAGTGTTTCTTCTCGTCCAGCTGCAGTCCTTCGGTGCGGACATGGACCTCCGGTTTCTTGTGCTTGCGCTCCTGCCACTCGCGGTAGTACCACAGGACAGAATGCGACCAGAAGAACAGGAAGACCCCGATCAGGAGCCAGATCATGAATTTCGCCACGACATAAACCTGGGGAAACCTGTCGAAATCGTGGGCATTGGCGTGCGGCGCGAAGCTGGTGAAGCCGGCGGTAGCCAGCGGCATCTTCTTGCCGTCATGGCATTTCTGGCAAGTCTTCAGCAGATTGTTGGGATTGATGCGCGACTTCGGATCGTCCTTCGCGCGCACTCCGTGACTGTCGTGGCAATCGACGCATTTGGCTGTATAGGCATAACCCAGCACGTTCACCTTGCCGTGGTAGGTATCGCCGTAAGTGCTCATCTGCTCCTTGTGGCAGTTGCCGCAGTCGCGGACATTCTGCATCTTGAAGCTGTCGCCCGAAGTGCCGGTCACGCTGTGCGCACTGTGGCAGTCGGTGCACACCGCCGCCTTCATGTTGTTCTTGTCGATGACCTCTTCGCCATGGACCGAGGCGGCGTAGATTTCGAGCTGGTCTTCATGGCAGTTGGTGCCGCAGGTAGCGGGAATCGTCTTGTGCCAGGCGGTGCGTCGCTCGCTGCCCTGGGGCGGCACGTTGAACTCGTGGGAACTATGGCAGTCGTCGCATTTTGCCAACGGCTGGCCGGGGACATCCTTGCTTTCCCTGGCATGAAAAGAGTTCTTGTACGCTTCGATGTTCTTGACGACAAGCTCGAGGCGCGGCTTGTCCTTGGTCTTGCCATCCTGCTGCGCCTTGGCCCAGAGACCCTGATGGCATTCGATGCAACCGGCCTTTGGCGTCGCCTTGTCGATCTTGTGGTTTTTCTGGCTATCGACGATGTTCCGGTGACAATCGACGCATTGCAGATTGCTATGCACACTCTTGGCGAACTTGAGCGTGTCGACACGCCGCAACTCGCGCTCGTCTTCATCGCCAGCGATGATGACCGGCACCTTGATCTTGGCCTGCTTCGCATCATGGCACTTGAGGCAGGTTTCCTTGTCCAGCTTGGCGTCTTGCAGATCGGCCGCGCTTTTCGCCTGCGCGCTTCCGGCGAAGGCGAGCAGTGCGGCCAGCATGCTCAGGCTGGCGACGATCGTGAAAAATGGCTTCGGCATGTCCTCGAACCTCCCCCTTGACAAACCATGGCTCCGGTCAATTTTGCTGATGAACAGCAAGGAGCAATAAAAAACGGCAGTGACTACCCCAGTCACCGCCGGTTTCCTGAACGAATCTACCTGCCGGTCAGTGCGTCAAAATCCACTTGGCCAGGTTGTTCAGCGCCTTCTGGTCCTTGGTATCGACGACCTTGTGATCTTCTTCCGTGCCATCGTCGAGCTTGACCTTCTTGACGGTGGTCAGGTGCTTGAGAATTTCCTGCTCGGCATTGGCCTTGCCCTTGTATTCCTTGGCGGTCTTCTTCAGGGAGGGCCCCTTCTTGCTCTGGGTCGGATGGTGGCACTTGCCGCACTCGTTCTGCTTGAACAGCAGTTTCGCCGCATCTTCGTCAACCTGGGCTGCCGCAGGCAGCGCGAAAGCAAGGCTTGCTGAGGCAATCAGCGTGGTCATCGAGGCACGGCGCAGGGAAAGTTTGATCATCTGATTTCTCCGTTAGGCTGTAAGAAAAGGTCAATATATCATTAAACATATACATGCATTTGCATTTTCGATCCACACGGACCAAGCTAGCTGATAGTCCGTAAAGTCCAGGCAGTCCGCTGCGACCTGGGTCGATCGGGCACGTCTGCACCTACATATGGAACGGAACGTGGACAACCGCTCCCCGCTCGTCGGACTCTGCCTCCGCGGATTCTGCTTCCGATTTGTACCCTCGTTCTGTTAGCAATAAATTGATGGCGATCAAGTCGCTTGTTTATTCGTGCAATGAAGCTATAGGCTGGGAGACAGAAGAATGAGAGATTTCCATCCGGTGCTGGTTTTGCTGTTCATTGCGTCATCGGCTTGGGCGGGTACGCCACCCCAGGCAGAACAGGGTGTCAGGACGCGAAGCTGGAACGAGTTGTATCCGGAGTGGATCGAAGTCCTGCGCCTCAAGGGAAATGCCGGGCGCGGAGCGGAGGCTTTCGTCGTCTGCCAGGATTGCCACCGCATCGGCGCCCGCGGCAGGGCTGACGGCAGTTATCCCCGGCTGTCGGGCCAACATGCTTCCGTCATCATCAAGCAAATCACCGACGTACAGACCGGGCGGCGACACAACCCCAGGATGCTGCCGTTCGTCGACCGGCATGCCATCACCCCCCAGGACATCGCCGATATCGCCGTTTTCCTGCGCAACCTGCCGGTCACGACGGACCAGGGTCAAGGGCCAGGGGACAAACTGAGTCAGGGCAAAACACTGTATGTCAAAGACTGCGCCATCTGCCATGGGAATAGCGGACAGGGAAATGCCGAGAGTCTCTATCCGCGGGTTTCCGGCCAGCATTATCGTTATCTGCTGCGGGAAAGCCGGACGATCCGGGACGGCAAGCGGCACAACGCCCACCCCGAAATGCTCAGCACCATCCGACGCTACACCGAGTTCGATCTTGCCGCCGTTGCCGACTTCATGTCCCGCCTGCCGCCGGAAACGGGCGAACGGAAACCCTGATCATTGTTAATGCCCGACAATCGGCAAGGGTTGATAGGGCGGGAGATCACGCACCTTGCAGAGCACTTGACACCCGTCAAGCCAAATTCCCCGCATTCAGGCAAAATTCGCCCCCCATGCTGACTGCCACCGGCCTTTCCTGTGTTCGCGGCGAACGCCGCCTGTTTGCCGGGCTCGATCTTGCGGTCGGGCCGGGCGAGTGGTTGCATGTGCAAGGCGAGAACGGGGCCGGCAAGACCAGCCTGTTGCGCATCCTGGCCAGCCTGTCTGCGCCTGCTGCCGGCCAGATTCTCTGGCAGGGGGAACCGATCGGTGAACTTGCCGAAGATTACCGCCGCGCCATGCTGTTCCTGGGTCATCATGGCGCAGTGAAGGAGGAACTGACGCCGCTCGAAAACCTGACGCTCGCCGCCCAACTCGATGGTGCATCACTGGATGAGGCAGCGGCACTGGAAGCGCTGGTGCGCTTCGGCCTGCGCGGGCGTGAAGATCTGGCCGTGCGCTTTCTCTCCGCCGGACAAAAGCGCCGCGTGTTGCTGGCCAGGCTGGCCGTGCGGAAAGCCGCCCTGTGGATTCTCGACGAGCCCTTCACCGCCCTCGACGTGAAGGCGGTGGCCATGCTGTCCGGACTGATCGAGGCGCACTTGGCGAAGGGCGGCATGGCGATCCTCACCAGTCACCAAAGCATGCCCCTCCCCAATGGCCGAGTGTTGAAGCTATGAGCGCCATCGTTGCCATCATCCGCCGCGACCTGTTATTGGCGATGCGTCGCAAGAGCGAAGTGCTGACAGCGCTGTTTTTCTTCATCATCGTGGTCAGCCTGTTTCCGCTCGGGATCGGGCCGGAATCCGCCCTGTTGCGCAAGATCGCGCCCGGCGTGATCTGGGTTTCGGCGCTGCTCGCAACCATGCTGGGGCTGGCTCGCCTGTTCGCTCCCGATCACGCCGACGGCACGCTGGAACAGATGGTGCTGTCTCCCACACCGCTCGGACTGCTGGTTTCAGGAAAAATTGCGGCCCACTGGATCACTACCGGCCTGCCCCTGGTGCTGCTGGCGCCGGTGCTGGGCATTCAGTTCGACCTCGATGTCGAGGCGCTGGGCGTCCTGGTTCTGGCCTTGCTGCTGGGAACCCCCCTGCTGAGCCTGATCGGCGCCATCGGCGCCGCCCTCACCCTCGGCGTGCGCGGCGGTGGCGTGCTGCTGTCCCTGCTGGTGCTGCCCCTGTATGTGCCAGCCCTGATCTTCGGTGCCGGCGCGGTAGAATCGCATATTTCCGGAATCGGCGCCGGCGGCCACCTGTCCTTGCTGGCAGCATTGTTGGCGCTGGCCGTATTTTTCGCGCCGTGGGCAACCACGGCCGCCTTGAGGATCGCCCTTGAATAACAAACTCATCAACTGGTTCAAGTACGCCAGCCCGCAAAGCTTCTATCCGCTTGCCGGCAAGATGATCCCGTGGTTCTGGGGGCTGGCTGCACTTTTTACGGCCGCCGGGCTCTGGATCGGCTTTTTCGTCGCACCGACCGACGCCACCCAGGGTGAGGGTTACCGCATCATTTTCGTTCACGTGCCGGCCGCGTGGATGTCGATGTTCCTCTACCTCGTCATGGCCACCTGGGCCGGCCTCGGCCTTGTGCTCAATACCCGCCTGTCCGGCATGATGGCGCAGGCGATCGCCCCGACCGGCGCGCTGATGGCTTTTCTGTCGCTGTGGACCGGCGCCGTCTGGGGCAAGCCGATGTGGGGGGCCTGGTGGGTATGGGATGCCCGGCTGACCTCTGCCCTGATCCTGTTCTTCCTTTACATCGGCTTCATTGCGCTGCAGGCAGCCATCGACGATGCGCGCCGCGCCGACAAGGCCGGAGCCATCCTGGCGCTGGTCGGCGTGGTCAATGTGCCGATCATCTATTTCTCGGTGCAGTGGTGGAACACGCTGCATCAGGGCGCCTCCGTGTCGCTCACGCGCGCCCCTTCCATGGCGATGACCATGCTCTGGGGCATGCTGATCATGGCCCTGGCTTTCTGGATGTATTCGATCGCGCTGACCCTGATGCGGGTGCGCGCAGTCATCCTCGAACGCGAGGCACATACCGAATGGGTCAAGGACCTGCCGGAAGTCAAAGGAGCTAAGCAATGACCTGGGGCTCGCCTGCCGAATTCTTTGCCATGGGCGGCTATGGCCTGTATGTCTGGGGCAGTTTCGGCGTTTGCGCCGTGCTGATGATTTTGGAACCTATTCTGGTCAGGAAGCGTCAGAGTGCAATCCTGCGCATCCTGCGCCGCGAACGACAAGCCGATTCATTTGAAAACTCATGAAGCCACGTCATAAACGCATCGCCCTCATCGCCGGCGGCCTCGCCGCCATCAGCGTCGCCAGCTATTTAGTGTTCCGGGCGCTCGACAGCAACGTCGCCTTCTTCATCACTCCGACCGAATTCTCCGAAGGCAAGGCGCCGCAGGACAAGCCTTTCCGCATCGGCGGCATGGTCAGGGAGGGGTCGATCCGGCGCGACAACCTGACCGTGCATTTCGTCATCACCGATACGGCGAAAGAAGTGCCGGTCGTCTATACCGGTATCCTGCCCGACCTGTTCAAGGAAGGGAAAGGTGCGGTGGCGCAGGGGAAGATAGGGCCCAACGGGGTCTTCGCCGCCACCGAGGTATTGGCCAAGCATGACGAGAATTACATGCCGCCCCATGCGCAGCATGCCATCGACCAGGCACAGGCGCAGCAAGCCGCCAAGACCCTGAAACAATAACCCCTCCCGCACTGACCGCCCATGATCCCAGAACTCGGCCATTTCGCCCTGATACTCGCCCTGCTGGTCTCCTTGGCGCAGGGAGTCCTGCCCCTCGTCGGCGTGCAGCGCAACCATCCGCAATGGATCGCTGTGGCGCGCCCCGCCACCACCGCCACCTTCATGCTGCTGGCCTTTTCCTTCATCTGCCTCAGCTGGACCTTCTACGTCAACGATTTTTCCGTCGAGTACGTTGCGCGGCACTCGAATTTGCAATTGCCCACCATGTACCGGCTTGCCGCCGTCTGGGGCGGCCATGAAGGTTCGTTGCTGCTGTGGGTGCTGATGTCGGCCGGCTGGGCTTTGGCCGTGGCCATTTTTTCGCGCCAGTTGCCGGACGCCATGGTGGCCCGTGTGCTGGGTGTTTTGGGTTTGGTGATGGTCGGCCTGCTGGCCTTCGTTTTGTTCACCTCCAGCCCCTTCGACCGTGTGCTGCCTGCCCCGGCAGACGGACGCGACCTCAATCCGCTGCTGCAGGATCCGGGCCTGATCTTCCACCCCCCCCTGCTCTACATGGGTTACGTGGGCTTTTCGGTCGCCTTCGCCTTCGCCATTGCCGCCCTGATTTCGGGTCAGATCGACGCCGCCTGGGCGCGTTGGTCGCGCCCCTGGACGACCGTCGCCTGGGTATTCCTGACGCTCGGCATCGCGCTGGGTTCCTGGTGGGCCTATTACGAACTCGGCTGGGGCGGCTGGTGGTTCTGGGATCCGG
>CAYYHO010000062.1:0-7950 GCA_964471725.1 uncultured Methyloversatilis sp.
CGCTGCGCGGTGCGGAAATCGGCGCCGATATCGTCCTCAAGGCCACCAAGGTCGATGGCGTATATACTGCCGACCCGAAAAAGGATGCGAGCGCGACGCGCTTCGCCCGCATCAGCTTCGACGAAGCGATCAGCCGCAACCTGGCCGTGATGGATACCACTGCGTTTGCCCTCTGCCGCGACCAGAAGCTGCCGATCAACGTTTTTTCGATCTTCAAGCACGGCGCGTTGAAACGGGTCGTGATGGGCGAGGACGAAGGCACCCTGGTGCATGTTTGAGTGTGAGTTGTTCGCCGCTGTGTGGTTCCGGTTTGATAGGAGTTGTCCATGAACATCGCTGAACTGATTAAAACCACTGAACACAAGATGCACAAGAGCCTCGAGGTATTGAAGGCGGATCTCGCCAAGGTGCGTACCGGCCGCGCCCATACCGGCCTGCTCGACCATGTCCTGGTCGATTATTACGGCACCATGATGCCGATCAACCAGGTGGCCAACATCACCTTGCTCGATGCGCGCACCATCGGCGTGCAGCCCTGGGAAAAGCCCATGGTCGCCAAGGTCGAAAAGGCCATCCGCGAGGCCGACCTGGGTTTGAATCCGGCCACCCAGGGCGATCTGCTGCGCGTGCCGATGCCGGTATTGACCGAGGAACGCCGCCGCGACCTGATCAAGGTCGTCAAGCACGAAGGCGAAACGGCCAAGGTGGCGGTGCGCAACCTGCGCCGCGATGCCAATTCCCATCTCAAGGATGCGCTGAAGAAGCACGAGGTGCCCGAGGATGAAGAGCGGCGCGCTCAGGACGACGTGCAGAAACTCACCGACCGCTATGTCGCCGAGGTGGACCGCTTGCTGGCTGAAAAAGAGAAGGATCTGATGGCCATATGAGCCCGCCCCTCCCAGCCTCCCCGCGCGGGGAGGTGACGGTGGTTCGCTGCGCTCATGGCTATCGGGGTGCTCCCGTTTCGAGGGCTGTGCGGGTTGCGCCGGGCGGCGCGTATCGCGTTTCCTTGGGGCGGCCCGGCGGCAACGCTGCATTTTCTTGTATGCTGGACGAATGATGGCTACCCATAACAGTTCGACCCGCACCATCCCGCAGATTCGGGAGATGCCGCGCCATGTTGCCATGATCATGGACGGCAATGGCCGCTGGGCGAAGCAGCGTTTTCTGCCGCGCGTCGCCGGCCACCAGCAGGGTGTCGAAACGGTGCGCCAGGTGGTCAAGACCTGCATCGAGCATGGCATCGAGTATCTGACCCTGTTCGCTTTCAGTTCGGAAAACTGGCGCCGCCCGGCCGAGGAGGTCGGCTTTCTCATGAAGCTGTTTGTCGCCGCCCTGCAGCGCGAGGTCGGCAAGCTGCACAAGAACGGCGTGCGCCTGCGGGTGATCGGCGACCTGTCCGCCTTCGAGCCGCAACTGATCGACCTGATCCGCCGCGGCGAAAATCTGACCGCCGGCAACCGCAGGCTGACCCTGACGATCGCGGCCAATTACGGTGGCCGCTGGGACCTGATGCAGGCCTTCAACGGTCTGGCTCTCGCGCATCCGGAAAAGGCCGGCAGCTATGGCGAAGCCGATCTCGAGCCTTTCCTGTCCATGAGCTATGCGCCCGAGCCCGACTTGTTCATCCGCACCGGCGGCGAGCAGCGCATCAGCAATTTCCTGCTCTGGCAGCTCGCCTACTGCGAACTGTACTTCACCGACAAGTTCTGGCCGGACTTCGATGCGGCGACCCTGGATGCCGCCATCATGAGTTATCGGCGGCGCGAGCGGCGCTTCGGCCGCACCAGCGAGCAACTGCGTGCGGATGATGCCGCGGGTGGCGCCGCAGGTGGCGCCGTCCCGCCAGCGCCGATTTTTTCGGCAGAAAGCAGCGATGCTTAAAGCGCGGGTCATCACCGCGCTGCTGCTCCTTGCCGGTTTCCTTGCTGTCCTTTTTTTATTGCCGAGCGCAGCCGTGGCCGTGACATTCGCCCTTGTCACTGCGCTGGCGGCCTGGGAATGGGCCGGCCTGATGCGTGCCGGGGGCGCGGCGCGCATCGTGTTTGGCGGCGTCGTGCTGCTCTCCTGCCTGCTGCTGTCGTTACGTGCGGAAGCGTTGTTTCCCCTGCTCTGGCAGCTTGCAGCGGCATTCTGGCTGCTGCTGGCGCCTTTCTGGCTCTGGCGCGGCTGGCGGCTTGGCGCCCTCGGCTACCTGGTCGGCTGGCTCCTGCTGGTGTCGACCTGGGCGGCCCTGCTGGGCCTGCATGGCCGCAGCCCGCTGTTGCTGCTGGCCGTGATGGCGCTGGTCTGGGCGGCGGATATCGCTGCCTACTTCGCCGGCCGCGCCTTCGGCCGCCACAAGCTGGCGCCTGCCATCAGCCCAGGAAAAACCTGGGAGGGCGTGGCGGGAGGGATCGCCGGGGTGCTGGTGTATGGACTGCTGGCCAGCCACTATTTGCCCGTGACGGCAGGCTTCACCTGGCTGCCGCTGGCCGCTTTCCTGCTGTTGCTGACGGCGTTCAGCATCGTCGGCGATCTCTACGAATCGCTGCTCAAGCGCCAGGTCGGCATGAAGGACAGCAGCCAGCTGTTGCCCGGCCATGGTGGCATACTGGATCGCATCGACAGCCAGATACCGATCCTGCCGCTGGTTGCCCTGACGCTGCACTGGACGAGCATTTGAAATGAACAAACAGAAATTGACGATCCTCGGCGCCACCGGTTCCATCGGCGTCAGCACGCTCGACGTGGTGGCCCGCCACCCCGAGCGTTATGAAGTGGTCGCGCTGAGTGGCAACACGCGCGTCGAGGTCCTGCTCGACCAATGCCTGCAGCATCGGCCGCGCTTCGCCGTGATTGGCCAGGAGATCGCCGCGGCAGCCGTTCCCGCACTGTCCGAATGCTTGAAAAACGCCGGACTGGCGACCGAGGTGCTGGCCGGGCCGGCCGCACTGGAGCGGGTTGCCGCGCTGCCGGAGGTGGATACCGTGATGGCGGCCATCGTCGGCGCCGCCGGTTTGCAGCCGACCCTGGCGGCGGTGCGCCAGGGCAAGCGCGTGCTGCTCGCCAACAAGGAAGCGCTGGTGATGGCCGGCGCCCTGTTCATGGCCGAAGTGCGCCGCCACGGCGCCGTATTGCTGCCCATCGACAGCGAACACAACGCAGTGTTCCAGTCGCTGCCGGCTGCCTATGACGGCGACCCGGGGCGCTTCGGCATCAGTCATATCCTCCTGACGGCTTCGGGCGGCCCCTTCCGGGACCATACGCATGAGCGCCTGAAAAGCGTGACGCCCGCAGAAGCCTGCGCCCATCCCAACTGGGAGATGGGCCGGAAGATCTCGGTCGATTCGGCCACCTTGATGAACAAGGGCCTCGAAGTCATCGAGGCGTGCTGGCTGTTCAATCTGCCGCCCGAGCAGATCGAGGTGGTGATTCATCCGCAGAGCGTCATCCATTCGCTGGTGCAGTACGTCGATGGCTCGGTGATTGCGGAACTCGGCAATCCCGACATGCGCACGCCGATCGCCTACGCGCTGGCCTGGCCGGAACGCATCGCGGCCGGCGTGGCGCCGCTCGATCTGCCCGCCATCGCCCAACTCAGTTTCAGCCGTCCCGACCGCGCACGCTTCCCCTGTCTGGCGCTGGCCTACCGCGCCCTGCGCGCCGGCGACAACGCGCCCACCGTGCTGAATGCCGCCAATGAGGTGGCGGTGGCGGCCTTCCTGGATGGACGTTTGCCGTTTCTCGCCATTGCCGAAATCATCGCCGCCACGCTGGATGCCCTGCCGCTCAGGCCGATGGCCGACCTGCCGGCCATCCTGGCCGAGGACGCCGCAGCCCGCAGCCTGGCAAGCGAACTGATCTTACAGCGGGCAGCCTGATGACCATGGGCGGTTTCTTCTGGGTGGCGGGTGCTTTCCTGCTGGCGCTCGGCGTGCTGATCGTGGTGCACGAACTGGGGCACTACGCGGCGGCGCGTCTGTGCAACGTCAAGGTGCTGCGCTTTTCCGTGGGATTCGGCCGGCCGCTCTGGAGCCGGCGTTTTGGCCGCGATGGCACCGAATGGGCGCTGGCGGCTTTCCCGCTGGGCGGTTACGTCAAGATGCTCGACGAGCGCGAGTATGAAGGCGAGGGCGGAGTGCCGGTGCATGAACTGGCGCGCGCCTTCAACCGCCAGAGTGTCGGCAGGCGCAGCCTGATCGTGGTGGCCGGGCCGCTGGCCAACCTGCTGCTGGCGGTTGCGCTCTACTGGTTCCTGTTCATGAGCGGCGTGCAGGAACCGCGGCCGGTGTTCGCCGAGCCGCCGGCCGGCACGCTGGCGGCCGCGGCGAAAATCGGCGCTGGCGAGACGGCACGCGCGGTGTCGGGTCGGCCGGTGGCGTCCTGGTCGGAATTGCGCTGGGAACTGTTGCGGCACGTGCTGGATCGCAAGGCCGTGCTGCTCGAAACCATCGATGCCCGCGGCAACATCGCCGTGTATCGCCTGGCGGTCGAGCGGCTCGACAGCGCCGTGCTGGACACCGATGTGATGCAGGCGCTCGGCCTGCAGCTGATGCGACCGCACCTGCCGCCGGTACTGGGCCAGGTGCAGGAAGGTTCGCCCGCCGCCGCTGCCGGCCTGCGGCCGAACGACCTCATCACGGCGCTCAACCGGCAACCGGTGGCCAGCTGGCATGAACTGGTGCGGGGCATCCGCGCTTCAGGGCCGGAGGCAATGCAACTGAACGTGCTGCGCGGCGCGGGCGAATTCCAGGTTCGCGTGGTGCCGGAGATGGTCGCGGAGCGGGGCGGCGCCGCGGTACCGCGCATCGGCATCGCGGTGCGCGACGATCCCGAGGTGCGCAAAAGTGCCCTGGTCACCGTGCGCTATGGCGCGCTGGATGCTCTGCAGCGGGCGCTGACGCAGACCTGGGACATTGCCGTGCTGAGTCTGCGCATGATCGGCCGCATGCTGATGGGCGAACTTTCGGTCAAGAACATCTCCGGGCCGGTGACCATCGCCGATTACGCCGGCCAGTCGGCGCAGCTGGGCAGCGACCATTACCTGCGCTTTCTGGCGCTCATCAGCATCAGCCTCGGGGTGCTCAACCTGCTGCCCATCCCGGTGCTGGATGGCGGGCACTTGATGTATTATCTTGCCGAACTTATCAAGGGCGGTCCCCTCTCCGAACGCGTCATGGAAATCGGCCAGCAGATCGGTTTTACGCTGCTGGCTTTGTTGATGGCCCTGGCGTTTTACAACGACATTCTTCGTCTGGTTTCCGGCTGATGCATGAAAAGCGCATGAAACACCAAAGTGGCAAACGCCGCCGCATGAAACACACTCTGCTCGCCGGCCTCGTCACGGCCCTCCTGAGTTCCAGTGTCCTTGCCTTCAGCCCCTTCGTGGTGCGCGACATCCGCGTGGAAGGCATCCAGCGCACCGAGGCGGGCACCGTTTTCAGCTATTTGCCGGTCAAGGTCGGCGACACGCTGACCGACGACAAGGCTGCGGAAGCGATCAAGGCGCTGTTCGGCACCGGCTTCTTCAAGGACGTGCGCCTCGAGGTCGAGGATGGCGTGCTGGTGGTGCTGGTCGAGGAGCGTCCGGCCATCTCTTCGCTGGAATTTTCCGGCGTCAAGGCTTTCGACAAGGAGCAGTTGCGCAAGGGTTTGCGCGAAGTCGGCCTCGCCGAATCGCGCATCTTCGACCGCTCGCTGGTCGAGCGCGCCGAGCAGGAACTCAAGCGCCAGTACCTTTCCCGCGGCCATTATGCGGCCCAGATCACCACCACCGTCACGCCGCTCGAACGCAACCGGGTCGGCATCACGTTTGCGGTCGATGAAGGCGAGATCGCCACCATCAAGCAGATCAACATCGTCGGCGCCAAGGCCTTCAAGGAAAAGGACCTGCTCGGCCTGTTCGCCCTGCGCACGCCGGGCTGGCTGACCTGGTATACCAAGAACGACCAGTATTCCAAGCAGAAGCTGTCCGGCGACCTCGAGACGCTGCGTTCGTACTACCTGGATCGCGGCTACATCGAATTCAACGTCGAATCCACGCAGGTTTCGATTTCGAACAGCAAGGAAGACATCTACATCACCATCAACATCACCGAGGGCGAACAGTACTCGGTGTCCTCGGTCAAGCTGGCCGGCGAACTGCTGTTGCCCGAAGCGGAATTGCTCAAGCTGGTGACGATCAAGCCGGGCGGAAGGTTTTCGCGCGAGCAGGTGACGGCGACGATCAAGGCAATCAGCGAACGCCTGTCCAACGACGGTTACGCCTTCGCCAACGTGAACGCCGCACCGGAACTGGACAAGGAAAAGAAACAGGTGGCCTTCACCCTGTTTGTCGATCCCGGCCGCCGCGTCTATGTGCGCCGCATCCAGGTGGCCGGCAACACGCGCAGCCGCGACGAGGTGATCCGCCGCGAGATGCGCCAGATGGAATCCGCCTGGTACGACGGCGAGAAGATCAACAAGTCCCGCGCGCGGGTCGACAAGCTCGGCTACTTCGACGAGGTGACGGTG
Source organism: uncultured Methyloversatilis sp. (assembly GCA_964471725.1). GTDB lineage: Bacteria > Pseudomonadota > Gammaproteobacteria > Burkholderiales > Rhodocyclaceae > Sulfuricystis. The sequence continues at coordinate 6,496 of CAYYHO010000062.1, forward strand.
GAGACGCCGGTCGTGCCCGGCACCACGGATCAGGTCGACGTCAACGTCACCGTCAAGGAAAAACCCACCGGCAACATGATGCTCGGCGCCGGCCTGTCGAGTTCCGAGGGCCTGGTGTTCTCCGGCTCCCTGCAGCAGCAGAACCTGTTCGGCAGCGGCAAGCACGTCGGCATCGGCTTCAACACCAGCAAGATCAACACGCTGTATTCGTTCTCTTACACCGATCCGTATCACACGGTGGATGGCGTCAGCCGCGGCTTCGACCTGTACCTGCGCGACACCAACACGGCTTCGCTGACCGTCGCCAGTTACGGCACCAAGTCGATCGGCGGCGGCGTGCGCTACGGCATTCCGATCGGCGAGGACGACACCATCAATTTCGGTTTGGCGCTCGACTCCACCGAAATCAAGCTGACCCCTTACACGCCAACGCGTTTCAGGGATTTCCTGGTGCAATACGGCAACAAGTTTTCCGGCCCGATCGCCACCCTGGGCTGGGCCAAGGACACCCTGGACAGCCGCATCTACCCGATGAAGGGCCATGTGGCGCGCATCGGCGGCGAACTGGCGCTCGGCGGCACGCTGCGTTATTACCGCACCAACTTCCAGTACCAGCGCTATTTCCCGATCGGTCGCGAATACGCCCTGATGCTGAACGGCGAACTGGCGATTGCCGACGGCATCGGCGGTCGTCCCTTGCCCTTCTACAAGTACTACTACACGGGCGGCGTGGGTTCGGTGCGCGGCTACCAGGCCGGTTCGCTCGGGCCGATCGACAACCAGGAAGGCGGCACGACCGAAGATCGCCTGGGCGGCGACCGGCGCGTGGTGATGAACGCCGAGTTCCTCTTCCCGATGCCGGGCGGCGGCCAGGACAAGTCGCTGCGCCTGGGCGCCTTCGTCGATGCCGGCCAGGTATTCGGCGTCGGCAAGCAGTTCGATATCGGCGAATTGCGTTACAGCGCCGGCTTGTCGCTGGCCTGGGCTTCGCCGCTGGGACCGCTGAAGTTCAGCTTGGCACAGCCGCTCAACAAGAAGGAAGGGGACAAGACGCAGGTCCTGCAGTTCCAGATGGGCACGCTGTTTTAAATGAGTTCTGAAACAGGAGAAAAAATGAAGCACATGTACAAAGCCTTGGCCCCCCTGTTGCTGGCGCTGGTCGTGACGCCGGCGTTGGCAGAAGTCAAACTGGGCTTCGTCAATGCGCAGCGCGTCGTCAATGAATCACCGCAGGCGGTGCGCGCCAAGAAGAAGATCGAGCGGGAGTTCGAGAAGCGCGATCAGGAGTTGCAGCGCCTGTCGAAGCAGTTGCAGGGCATGCAGGAGACCCTGGAAAAGAACGCGGTCACCATGGCCGAGAGCGAGCGGCGCAACAAGGAACGCGAGTTCAACGACCTCAATCGCGATTTCCAGCGCAAGCAGCGGGAGTTCCGCGAAGACCTGAACCTGCGCCAG
>CAYYHO010000063.1:0-7944 GCA_964471725.1 uncultured Methyloversatilis sp.
GCCGCCGACCTGTCGCAGCAGATCTCGACCGCCGGCAAGGAGGCCTCGGGCACCGGCAACATGAAGTTCTCGATGAACGGCGCGCTGACCATCGGCACGCTCGATGGCGCCAACGTCGAGATCCGCGACGAGGTAGGCGCCGACAACTTCTTCCTCTTCGGCCTGAATGCCGAAGAAGTGGCGCACACGCTGGCGGAAGGTTATTCGCCGATGAACATCTACAACGGCAATCCCGAGCTGCGCGGCGTCATCGACCTGCTCGGCAGCGGCCTGTTCTCGCACGGCGACCGCAGCGTCTTCCGGCCGCTGATCGACAACCTGCTGCAGCACGATCCCTATCTGCTGCTGGCCGACTATGCTGCGTATGTCGCCTGCCAGGACCTGGTGGGCACGGCCTATCGCGATACGGCGAACTGGACGCGCATGTCCATCTTCAATGTCGCGCGCATGGGCAGGTTTTCTTCCGACCGCACGATAGCCGAGTACTGCCGCGACATCTGGCGCGTGCAGCCCGTCCCCGTGGAGTAAGGGTGCTACACCTCGAAATCGAGCAGCACATCGACGCCCCCGCCCGGGGCGATGGCGGCGGCGGGAATCGCTGCGCCTGCCTGCCAGTCCTGCACGGCGGCGCGCTTGCCCGCGCCGCTGACGAGGAACAGCACCTGGCGCGCGGCGGCCAGCCGGCGTGCGCTCAAGGAAACGCGCGCGGCAGGCGGCTTGGGCGCGTCGCAGACCGCCAGCACATCCGGCGCGTTTTCAGCAGCGCCCCAGTCGTGGTGGGGAAACAGGCTGGCGGTGTGGCCGTCCTCGCCGAGGCCGAGCAGCACCAGGTCGAAATCGCCGAGGCCGGCGAGGATTTGCGCGTAGGCGTTGGCCGCATTGACGGCGCCCAGTTCGGCGGCCATCGGGTGGACCTGCGCGGCCGGGATCGGCACCCGGTCGAGCCAGGCGTCGGCCGCCATGCGGCTGTTGCGTTGCGGGTCCTGCGCCGGCAGGCAGCGTTCGTCGCCGAACCAGACGTGCCAGTGCGCCCAGTCTGCCGCACTGCCGCCCAGTGCCTGGTAGATGCGGCGCGGCGTGCTGCCCCCGGCGAGCACCAGGTGGAAGGCGCCGGCCCGCGCGATCGCCTGCTGCGCCGCCAGCAAAATTTGCGCAGTGGCCGTGCGCGCGAGTTCGCCGGGATCGGCCATGGTGTGCCAACGGCATATCTGTCGGGCTGCGGACATGATAAATTCGGCATCGACTAGGAGCGGTCAGCATACCGCATCACAACAATCGAAAGGAACAGCATGCGTCTGGCAATGATCGGATTGGGCAAAATGGGCGGCAACATGGTGCGGCGCCTGCGGCGCGCCGGCATCGAGGTGGTCGGTTACGACCGCGACGCCGCTACCGTCCGCGGGCTCGCCGACGAGGCGGGCATGGCGGCCGCCAGCTCGGTGGCCGATGCCGTGGCAATGCTCGCCGGCAGCGGCGGGCAGAAGATCGTCTGGCTGATGCTGCCGAGCGGCGCGCCGACCGAGCAGCAGATCAGCGATCTGGTGCCGCTGCTGGCCCGCGGCGACATCATCGTCGATGGCGGCAACTCCAACTACAAGGAAAGCCAGCGGCGCGGCGCCCGGCTGGCGGAGCAGGGCATCGGCTTCATGGACGCCGGCACCTCGGGCGGCGTCTGGGGCCTGGAGAACGGCTACTGCCTGATGGTCGGCGCCGCGCCGGAAGTGGCGCAGACCCTCGCGCCGGTGCTCAAGGCGCTGGCGCCGGCGCCCGATCGCGGCTGGGCGCATGTCGGCCCGGTGGGTGCCGGCCACTATGCCAAGATGATCCACAACGGCATCGAGTACGGCATGATGCAGGCGCTCGCCGAGGGCCTCGACCTGCTCAAGGGCAAGCAGGAATTCAACTACGACCTCGCCCAGCTGACCGAGCTGTGGCGCCACAGTTCGGTGGTCAGGAGCTGGCTGCTCGACCTGACGGCCGGCGCGCTCAAGGACGACCAGGAACTGAGCAAGGTGGCGCCCTACGTCTCCGATTCCGGCGAGGGCCGCTGGACGGTGATCGATTCCATCGAGCAGGGCATCCCCGCCCCGGTGCTGACGCTGGCGCTGCAGATGCGCTTCGCCAGCCAGGATGAGCAGGGCTACAGCTACCGGCTGCTGTCGATGATGCGCAACGCCTTCGGCGGCCATGCCGTGAAGGAAAACCCGTGAAGACCAGTGACCCCTGCACGCTGGTGATCTTCGGCGCCGGCGGCAACCTGGCGCGGCTCAAGCTGATCCCGGCCCTGTTCCGCCTCGAACTGGCCGGCCGCCTGCCGGAAAAAATGCTGATCCTCGGCGTCAGCATCGAGGAACGCAGCCACGCGCAGTGGCTCGATGACGTCAAGGCCATGCTCGATGCCCGCTTCCCGCAGGGCTGCGACGCGGCGGTGTTCGCGCGTTTCCGCGCGCGCCTCCACTACCATGCCAACCTGCCGGGCGATGAAGGCGCCTACGAGCGCTTGCGCCAGATCCTCGACGAGAACCCGGACTTCCCGCCCAACGCGGTGTTCTACATGGCGGTGCGCCCGTCCGAGTTCCCCGGCATCATCGACAGGCTGGGCACTGTCGGCCTGCTGCAGCAGCGCAACGGCTGGCGCCGCGTGGTGATCGAGAAGCCCTTCGGCTACGACCTGCTCTCCGCCCAGACGCTGCAGCAGAGCCTCTACCGCCACCTCAACGAGCCGCAGATCTACCGCATCGACCATTACCTGGGCAAGGGCACGGTGCAGAACGTCATGGTGTTCCGCTTCGCCAACATCATGCTCGAACCGCTGTGGAACCGGCACTACATAGACCACGTGCAGATCACCCATTCCGAGACGCTCGGCACCGAGGGGCGCGCCGACTACTACGAAGGCGCCGGCGCGCTGCGCGACATGATCCAGAGCCACCTGCTGCAACTGATGGCGCTGGTGGCGATGGAGCCGCCGGTGTCGATGGCGGCCGAGCACCTGCGCGACGAGAAGGTCAAGGTGCTCAAGGCGATCCGGCCGATCACGCAGAATGCCGTGCATGCGCACGCCTTCCGCGGCCAGTACGCCAGCGGTTCCGTCGGCGGCAAGACCGTCGCCGGCTACCTCGAAGAACCCGGCGTGGCGCCGGACAGCACCACCGAGACCTATGCCGCGCTCAAGCTGTTCGTCGACAACTGGCGCTGGTCGGGCGTGCCCTTCTATCTGCGCACCGGCAAGCGCATGGCCGAGAGCAGCTCGGCGATCTGCATCCGCTTCAAGAATCCGCCGCAAGACCTGCTGCGCCACACGCGCCACGACCATTCGCGTCCCAACTGGATCATGCTCGGCATCCAGCCCAACGACTGCATGAAGATGGAACTGCAGGTGAAGGTGCCGGGTCTGGAACTGCAGACGCGCACCATCAGCCTCGACGCCACCTACCGCAAGGCCAGCGAGGAGGAATACGACGCCTACGAGGGCCTGCTACTCGACACCATGCTCGGCGACCACTCGCTGTTCCTGCGCTACGACGAGGTGGAATGGGCCTGGCGGGTCGTCGATCCGGTGCTGAAGGTGTGGGCGATGGAGCGCGAATTCATCAACACCTACCCGGCCGGCTCCTGGGGTCCGCGCGGCACCTACCGCCTGTTCGACCGCGACGACCAGTTCTGGCGGCACTCGCTCGCCGTGGGTGGGGCGGATTTGCAGGCGTATTGAGCCTGACCTTGAACGGTTGGGCCCCTTGCAGCGCCGTCGCTCCGATTGACAACATGTAGCCAGACGGCTACAGTTCTTCTATGCTCGCAATTCGGAAGACCGATGTCTTCGCCCAGTGGCTCGATGGCCTGCGCGACATTCAGGCGCGCGCGCGGAGTTCAAGCTCGAATCGAACGACTGGCTGCCGGAAATCCCGGTGATGTTGAACCCGTTTGGCAAAGGCGTATCCGAGTTACGTATCAACTACGGTCCCGGTTATCGGGTGTATTTCAAGCAGCAAGGCCGCGAACTGATCATCCTCTTGGCGGGTGGTGACAAGAGCACCCAGGCCAAAGACATCAAGGCAGCGTTGCGTCTTGCGCGGAACCTTTCGGAGTAGCCGCTATGGCCAAAACCTCTACGAGTCGATATGACGTTTCAGAACATCTCCGAACCCCAGAGAAGATGGCTGCCTATCTTGAAGCTTGCCTTGAAGAAGCAGGCGGTGATGCCGCCTTTATCGCCAAGGCTCTTGGCGACATCGCTCGCGCCAAAGGCATGGCTCAAGTCGCCCGCGACGCAGGACTCTCCCGCGAGAGCCTCTACAAGGCTCTTTCCGGCGAACGCAGTCCCGGCTTCGACACGATCCTGAAGGTCGTTGGCGCTCTCGGTTTGAAGCTTCATGCCGAGGCAAGTCACACCTAACTTTCATGATGCGTGAACACTCCACATCATGAAAGTCAGCTTTATTCAGTGGCCCCCCAGTCAGGGTGCCCCCAAGATAATCTTTTGTGCTGATATCACGTCGGGCAGTTTAACCGTCTGGTCGTCAGGATTACTTTCGGTTCGGCTAATCATCTGGTTAACAGCTTGTTGCAAAATGGCTTTGATGTTTGCGGGAGACTCGCCTTTCAACATGTGCGCAAGCGCGCCTGGGGTTAGTGAAGACTCGAATTGTGCGGGTATCTTGTCCATCCATTGAGCAACGATCAGCATGACCACATCAACATCCGGATAGTCAAACCAGATCTTTTCCGTGAAGCGGCCGCCACGCAATGCTGCAGGGTCGAGTGTGTCAGGTGCATTGACTGCAATGACCCAGAGAATGTCATGCTGCTTGCCACCTACCCCGTCGATGCTTGTCAATAGTTTGTTGGTCACCGACGCCGAGAAAAGGCTCCCATTGCGACGATTCGCAAATACGTCATCGGCCTCGTCAATGAAAACGATGCAGGGGCGCGCGTTGCGTGCGCGCAGTATCAACTCGTCAATTTTCCTGACATCACTCAGAAGGTCGGCACCAGTTGACGACAACAAGGGCCAACCTGTAGTCTTCGCAAGTGCTCGGACAGAAAGAGTTTTCCCTGTTCCCGGGGGGCCGGCAAGCATAAGGCCTGTTGGAACGCTTCCACCGAGAGCCTCTACTTTTTCGATGTCCGTCATTCGCTTGGCAATACCTAGAAGATTAGTCTTCTGGGTATCGGGCATGTGCAAGTCCGCAAGCGGCGGGGTATCCTCACTCAACCTTTCCCCCAGTTTGCCTTGTATCTTTTTCAAGGCTGCCTGAAGGTCGTCAAACGAAACCTCTGGCTTCATCCCGCGTATAGCAACTCTGACGCACTCATCAATAACGCTGACTATCCTTGCGGCCGAGAAACCCTCCCACCTTCTTGCTGCGAGGTCGCAGGCAGAATCAGGAAGATTGACTGACATCGGGGCCTTGCGAATTCGTGCCTTGATAAGCGCCTGCCTTGCCTGAAAATCCGGGGGGGGTACCTGGATCTTGAAGTCAATCCGCCCTTCGCGGATGGCAGCTGCATCAAGGCGCTCAAGAAAATTCGTTGCCATTATGATTACCACCCCGGTACCGCGGGTTGCAACGAGTTCCGTGAGAATCTGGTTTGTTATCTTGGGACCTTCTTCGGAGCTTCCGGCAGTGAAGTCGCGGCTGCAAATCACGCTGTCCACTTCGTCCATGAACAGCACGCAGGGGGCCTGTTTTCGAGCATCAACGAATAGTTCGACAACCTGCTCAGTGGTTTGATTGAGCCATTTTGATGCTACCGAGCCGAACGACATCTTAATGATCGGCAAACCCATGGTTCCCGCAAGACCTTCAGCGATGAGCGTCTTGCCGTTCCCCGGATCTCCATACAACAGGATTCCATTCAGGCACTCGCCGGCCAGGGAACTGGTGGTCTGGCCGGACATGAGGGCCGCACTTTGCCCCGCTTCGGCGAGCTGGTTCTTCAGCTCCTGCATACCGGCTAGGGCCGCGAGATTGTGTCGCGCGGGCTCGGCAAGGTACTTTAAGCCAGCCGGCGATTGTTCTGACGCGGGTACCTGCTCGCCTTGCTGGGCAACTGTTGATTTCTTCTCACTGCTCGTGGATGCCAGGCTCACCAGCATTGCTTGCTCGGACTTCTCGCGTTGACTTCCCGCCTTGGCCTCTCTTTCCTTGATGCGGGTAATGTGGGCGCGCAAGGATTTGTCGTCATCAACGATAAACTTATTAATCTCGGCAAGCAATGAACCCACATCGATGTCCACCCCATTCGTGTTTGCCTCAAAAGCCATAATTACCTTTGACAAGTCGCTTGCCTCAACCACATTGGAGGGCCCGTCAATGATTTCAACATTTTTGCCGACGATTGCAACGATAGGCACGATCCGCGCTGACCTCAGTGGGGTGATGTTTTTGCGCAAGGCGCCTATAGAGTTCTTTGCTTGGAAAAGCGCATTGCGCATGTCGCTGATGTTTTCTCCTACGGTTACCGTCCAAAGCGATGCGTTTTCTTTTGCTAGGATCGCGCCGGACTTGTATTTCGTTTCGATCACGTAAATGTTTCGCTTGGTTATTAGCAAGTGATCAAACTCGGCGGAATACTCGTTTTGCGAACCCCGGTTGAAAACCATCAGGAGGCCATGTCGCGCCTCCCCGCCAACGGACTCCTCAACGCTCAAGAGTATCTGTCTGACTGATTCCTCAGCCTTAAGGCCTGCCAGCCTTTTCTTAATTTCCTTAGAACTGCTGACAACCCAAACAGAAAAAAAGAAACCGGCAAATGCGGAAGCTAGGACAACTTTCCAATCCAGATAACCTGGAATCCCTTTGGGGAGTGCGGCGATATAGTACATGGCCGTCAGGAAGCAAAGAATTGCTGCCACTTTCAGGTAGCCTGCAATTTTTATGATTCGCGGCAGCCTTACTGAGTTCGTGACCATGTCGTGAAGAATGGGCAACGACAATAGAAAAGACGGCAGTGCATACAGTATCGTAGTTGCAGCAAGAAATAATATTGCAATTGCAATACATGCAAAGATCAGCCACACGAACACTGAAATGGTAGGATCATCTTGTCTTTTACTCATTTACTTCTTTCCAAATAGAATTTGTGCGTGTGCGCATGCATTTTTCTGGGGCAAGTATAGTGTGCTCGCTTCGACTTTGAACAAGTGGGCAAGGAAGTGCAACTCTCTCAGTATGAGTATGAATTACCAAGATTGATCAGCCGGTAGACGAAATGCGTTAGAGGACACTGAGAAGTGTTCTGATTGCTATTCCGGCTTCAATTCCCCACCCAAGGCCACCAGCAGGTCGTCGAACAGCTTCGCCAGTTCGCCGGCCATCAGGGCGAAGTCGGCGTCGAAGCGTTCTTCCGCATTGTCCGTGGCTTCGGCCTGTTCCCGGATGATGTCGAGGAAGGCGAGGCGCTTGAGGTGCAGCTTGTCGGTGAGGACGAAGGAAACGCGGTCGTTCCAGGTCATGCCGAGCTTGGTGGCGATCTTGCCGGCGGCGATGTGGTCGGCGATTTCCGGGCCGGCGAGGGCGTGATGCACGTAGCGGATCGCGGCCTGCGATTCGCTGGCGGAGCGCAGTTCCAGGTCGCTGTCGATGCTGAAGCCGGCCGGCGCATCGGCGCTGGCGAGCCAGCCGGTCATCGCGGTTTGCGGCGAGACCTGCGTTTGCAGGATGCGCGGGGCGATGTCGTCGAGGGTGGCGAGCAGCACTTCCATGAATTCGTCGGCGCGCGCATCGGAACCGGCATCGACTACCAGCCAGCCGTGCTGCGGATCGAGCCAGGCCCAGGTGGTACGGCGCCGCGTGAAGGCCTTGGGCATCAGTTCTTCGCTGACGCGCTCGACGAGGTCGCGCATTTCCTTGCGGCCGACCTTGCGGCCCTGCTCGGACTCGATCAGGGCGGCGCGCTCCTGGGCGGTCTGGCGGATGACCGTGGCGGGCAGCAGCTTCT